>NZ_JAOCDJ010000059.1:0-10203 GCF_029840885.1 Empedobacter sp. GD03861 | reverse complement strand
GAAAAATGAGGAATTTCGTTGGTGGGTTGGTTTACTTGCTGTCGTTACATTTATCGTTTTTGTTGTATTATTTTTCAATATTTACCCTAGTTATTCCGTCGAAACCTATTCGTGGTTTAATTTCGAACATTCATTCAGAAGTTCATTATTCCACGTTGTATCTATCGCATCTACAACAGCTTTGGCAATGGAAGATTACACAAGTTGGTTAACCGTAACCACACTTATTTTCTTCTCTTTGTTCTTCATCGGAGGTTCGGCAGGTTCTACATCTGGAGGAATTACAGTTATTAGACACGTCATTTTATTAAAAAATAGTTGGATCGAATTTAAGCGTATTTTACATCCAAACGCAATTATTCCTGTTCGTTATAACAATCGTTCGCTTAACCAATCTATTGTTTTCCACGTCATGGCATTCTTTGTCATGTTTATGTTTACATGGATTGTGAGTTCTATTTTGTTTGCGCTTTTGAATTATGGTATAACAATGAGTTTCCAAGATATATTTTGGCCTCTTTAACATTAACTGCTTCCACTTTAGGAAACGTAGGTCCGGGAATTGGCGAATTTGGTCCGGGTACTTCAATGAATTCTTTAACGGATAGTGCAAAATTATTATGTTGTTTTTTAATGGTTTTAGGTCGATTAGAGCTTTATACAATCTTAATTTTATTTACGCCTGCTTTCTGGAAAAATAATTAATGGGATGCTTCTAAAATTACTTTCTGAATGATTTCTTCGGTTTGATCTGGGAAATCTTTCTCAATAATTTTATTCGAATCCACCCAACGTTGCAATTGTGCTACATTCAAATCATATGAATAATCAACGCCAATCATTTTTAAAGCTTCGCAATTACATAATTGTTCGTATTGACCTTTAATCGGAATCACAAAAAGCTTCTTTTTAAGATAAATACTTTCGGCAGGCAATTCGAAACCAGCACCGCACAAAACTCCTTTACAATTTTCGAGCGCTTTTATAAAAAGACGTTCATCAATAGGATAAATTTCAACATTAAATTGACGTATTACTTCTTTCACAAAAGGTGAAAAAACTTTCCATTTTGAATCTTTAATCAGTGATAATTTCTCCATAATTTCTGTTGGATGAAAACTTGGTAAATACACCAAATAGTAATCTTTTCGTTTTGGACGCAATGCTCTAATTTTATCTCGAATGATTGGTAAAAAAATAGCATCATTATATTCTTCGAAATGAAAACCGTAATACTTAGAAGTTGGTGCGTAATATTTTAAAATCGTTTCGCCCGTTTTATTTTTCACTGTTGGTGTTTCATCAAATAAAAATGAAGCTTGATGACTCAAACCAACAATATTTATCTTTTTCTTTCGAGCTGCATGTGCCGTAATTGGCTCAAAATCATTAATAATTAAATCATATTTTTCAATTGGAAAATGATTCACTTCATTCCAAAAAGATTTAAAACTATTCTCCTTAAAAATTCGTTTATACGAAACTTTCCCAAGCTGATTATAAAACAACGACAAGCCATTGTGATGTTTAAATTGATAATTTTCGAGTTGTAATTGTGAATTAGAACCACTCACAAAAACATTCAAATCTCCATATTCTTCAAGGATTGGTAACATTTTTTGCGCACGAGCCAAATGTCCATTTCCTGTTCCTTGCAAAGCGTATAAAATTTTCATTTATTTTTTATTGAGAATTGAAACAATCTGTTCATCTAACGAATAATTGAACTCGATTTCTTCTAAATTTTGCATCAAAGTATGTTTATGTTCTTCAAAATAAAACACTGACCAATTTCCGTCTACACATTCTAAAGCAGATAAATTCTCAATCCAATCCCCCGAATTCATATAAACACAAATTCCTTTATCCGTTTTTACTTTTCGCAATTGTGGTTGATGAATATGTCCACAAACTACATAATCATATTCATTTTCGATCGCTAATTCGGCAGCAGTTTGTTCAAAATCATTGATATGCTTCACCGCTTTTTTCACTGAATTTTTAATCTTTTGAGATAACGAATAACGTTCTCTTCCAAAAAACTCTAAACATTTATTGATAAAATAATTCAACTGAATTAATTTATCATAACCCCAACCACCTAATTTCGCAATCCATTTCGAATGTTGAATCGATGCATCAAACACATCTCCATGAAAAATCCAAGCGACTTTATCATTTTGTTTCAACATATATTTATCCGTTAAAAGAATATTTCCAAAACGCATTGTGGTAAATTTACGTAACAATTCGTCATGATTTCCTGTTATATAAACGATTGGAATTCCTTGTTCTGAAAGATTTAACAAATAACTAATAATTTGAAGATGCGTTTCTGGGAAATAACTTTTCTTAAAATTCCAAATATCCACAATATCACCATTGAGAATAATTTTTTTTGGATTGATTGACTGTAGATAAGCTAACAGCTCTTGTGCTTTGCAACCAAAAGTTCCTAAATGCACATCCGAAATAACAACAACATCAAGATTACGCTTCATTGATTTTTATTTAAATTTCGAAATCAAATATTACTTAAACGTTTTTTTAATCTTATGAAATCTTTATAAATTTGAGTCTAAATTGTAAAGTTATGAGCGAATTGAAATTCAAAACAAATATAAATTGTGACAGCTGTATCAAATCTGTAAAACCTTTTTTGGATGAAGCTGTAGGTGAAGACAATTGGAAAGTTGACACTTCTGATGAACGAAAAGTGCTGACTGTGACAACAAACGAAGATGAAGAAGAAGTTGTGGAAGCTGTGACAGATGCAGGTTTTAAAATTCAGAAATTAGAAGAATAAATAAAAGCGATTCAATAAAATTGAATCGCTTTTCTATTAGAATAACAATATATTCTTTCTTATTTTTTTACTACTTTTTGAGTAGAAGATTTTCCGTTAGAAGTAGTTTTAACTACATACGTCCCTTTAACTAATGAAGAAACATCTACATTTTGAACACCTTTAACTTCGAAAGATTTTACCAATTGTCCGTTAATATTGTAAACTTCTACAATTGTTTTATCTTTTACATTAAAAGAAGCTGTATTTGTCCATAATGTATTAGAAACTGCTTTAGTTAATGTTAAATTATCTGTACTCAAATTTGTACAAACATTTGCAGCCGTCTGTCCATTTCTAGGAGCAGCAGCAGCTACGTCAAAATCATTTTTATTATCATTTGTATCTTGACATCCTTTTAACTTTCTTTGAGCAGAATCAGTATTAGATAAAGCCGCAGTAGGACCAGATCCTTCATATTCATTAGACGTTCCAAAACCTACAAAATCAACGATATCTTTATCTGTTATATCAGTTATTGGATCAACATTAGAAACAAGTGCTACTTTACCGTTTATGGCTCCTAATGCAAGAGCTGTAGTAGGAACTTGATCAGGAGTTGGCAAAGCATCTGTACCACTACTACCTTTAGCTTGTTGAATTAAATAATATTTACCTGGCTGAATTGTAATATCTGCTAATACTTGTGTATTAGCTGCACTAACAGTACCTGTAGCAGAAGCATATTGAAGTGAATGACCTTTTAATGTAACAGCTTGAGAGCCTCTATTAAACAACTCAATAAAGTCATGCGTATATTTTGCACCCGAATTTCCTCCTCCACCATAAACTTGACTAATCACAACTTGTCCAAATGATAATGTTGATAATGCAGCAACTGCTACTAAAGAATAGAATTTTTTCATATTATATTTTTTTAAATTATTTCTGTAAAGATAGTTAAAAAACTAAATCAATATACAAGACGCAAAAAATTA
The DNA here is from genome assembly GCF_029840885.1 of Empedobacter sp. GD03861. Classification (NCBI taxonomy): domain Bacteria; kingdom Pseudomonadati; phylum Bacteroidota; class Flavobacteriia; order Flavobacteriales; family Weeksellaceae; genus Empedobacter; species Empedobacter sp. GD03861. Next base: position 6,420 of record NZ_JAOCDJ010000059.1, on the reverse strand, counting down.
ACGATTTGGTAAAATAAAAAAGCAGCCATATGGCTGCTTCAACTATAAATTCTAATTTTTTATTTCTTAAATATGAATTGCATGTCCATATGCATCTTCTACCGCTTCCATAATAGCTTCTGCCATTGTTGGGTGAGCATGTACAGATTTCATAATTTCGTGTGCCGTCGTTTCTAATTTACGTGCAACAACTGCCTCAGCAATCATTTCCGTAACACCATCACCAATCATGTGACATCCTAACCATTCACCATATTTCGCATCAAAAACAACTTTTACGAATCCATCAGCAGCTCCATTTGCAACAGCTTTTCCGTTTGCAGAGAATGGGAATTTACCAACTTTAACTTCGTAACCTGCTTCTTTTGCTTTTGCTTCTGTAAGCCCAACAGACGCAATTTCTGGTGAACAATATGTACAACCTGGGATATTTCCGTAGTCAATTGGCTCAACTTTTTCGCCAGCAATATGCTCAACACATAAAATTCCTTGTGCTGATGCTAAGTGTGCTAAATCTGCTCCTTTTACAACATCACCAATTGCGTAATATCCTTTTACAGATGTTTCACAAAAATCATTGATAACAATTTTACCTCTTTCAGTTGCAATACCAACTTCTTCAAGACCAATATTTTCTGTATTTGGAACAACACCAACAGCAGATAAAACAACTTCAGCTTCGATGATCTCTTCACCTTTAGCAGTTTTAATTGTTGCTTTTACTAAATCTCCAGTTGTATCAACTCCTGTAACTTCTGCATTTGTTAAGATATTAATTCCAGATTTTTTAAGAGATAATTGTAATTGTTTCGAAATATCTTCATCTTCAACATTTACAATACGTGGCAAAAACTCTACAATTGTCACTTCTGTTCCTAATGTATTGTAGAAATGAGCAAACTCAACTCCAATCGCACCAGAACCTACAACAATCATTGATTTTGGTTGTTTTTCCATTGCTAATGCACCACGATAACCAATTACTTTTTTACCATCTTGTGGTAATGCAGGTAATTCACGAGAACGTGCACCAGTTGCAATAATTATATTTTCTGAAGATAATTCGCTAACAGAACCATCTGCAGCAGTAACTTTTACTTTTTTTCCTGGTAAAACTTTTGCTTCACCTTGAATCACTTCAATTTTGTTCTTCTTCATCAAGAATTGAACACCTTTACTCATACGATCCGCCACTCCTCTACTACGAGAAACTACATTTCCAAATTCGAATGAAATATCTGAAGGTAAGTTAATTCCAAAATCTTCTGCATGATTTAAGTATTTGAATACTTGAGCAGATTTTAATAATGCTTTTGTAGGAATACATCCCCAGTTAAGGCAGATTCCTCCTAATTCAGCTTTTTCTACGATTGCTACTTTTTTACCTAATTGTGCTGCTCTAATTGCTGCAACGTATCCTCCAGGACCACTTCCAATAACTATAATGTCGTAACTCATTTTTTCCATAATTTGATTGCTAATTTAATAATTATAACCCGAAAAAAAAGGAATTCCTTAAAATAGATTAAAATTTCTTACTTTTGCACTGTGAAAATATTCTTTGAAAATTACGCTGACGACTTACAGGTCGAAACTGAATTACCTTTAGAAGGTAGTTTATCACAAGCTATTGAGATTTTTCATAACCTACCTGATTATGACGGAAGTTATATTGGTTTGATGAATCAAGATGGGAATACTGTTCAGATTTCGAAATATGATCGATTTTTATTTTTAGTAGAAATCCCTGTTTATCAAGAACAAGCTTCATATTCAGTATTATTTACTTATTTTCAAGTAATGCAATTATTAGAAGATTTATACAAAGGATTTGATCCTTATAACATAAAAGGATTAAAATTTGAACAGTATTTAACAAAAGAAGCAACGAAATAATCGTTGCTTTTTTATTTTTATATATTATTTAGATTTTACTGCCAAATATATTTTTCACCTAAACTTAACGTTGATTTCATCACATATTTTCCTTCCTCATTTTTTTCGGTTAATACTAAAATAGGATAATATTCACCTGCGGGAACCAATTTTGTGATATTTGTAGTAAAATTTAGCTTTTCAATTTTAGTAAAAGCAGAAATTGGTGAAACATCTAGATTTAGAAGTTCAAATCCGTCTATTTCTTTAACTCCTGTTATATTTTGGTTTGAAAAATATACCATTAACTTTAAGTCATTTGTAGGTTTATAATCTAAATTCTGTATAGAATTATCAACTCCACCAACTGTAACCATCAACGAATTGAAATCAATTTCTAACTTCCAACCTCCAACTAATTTTAGTTTTTTATTTACATTCGCTATATTCAAAGAACTTTCTACAGGTGTATATATATCTGATAAAGTAGCGTCTATATTCTTTGTAGAAGCTAAAGTATTAGCATCTGTAACTTGAGGTAATTCTACATTCTTTACAACTTTATCAATTAAAATATTATTAGATTCTAAAGAAATTTTATTACTCAAAACTTTATAATTCAAAATAGAACCTGATTCTTTTTCTTTCAATAACAAAATTGGTGTATAATCTCCTTGTGCTAATGTTTGAAGATCTGAAGCTTTAAAAGTAACAATAACGTTATTGAAACTTGTTCCATTTCCTTCTAACTGCCCTAATTGTGCGTTTGTATTGATTTTATTCGGTAAATTATATAAATCTACAGATGTTTTTGATGGAGCAAAATATAAATCAAGAAATAAAGTCTGACTTGTTTTGTTTGAATAATTTGTCAATTTTCCTCCAGATATTTTATAGTTAGATGTATTTCCATCATTCGAAATTTTCCATACTCCTTCAAAAGAATAGTCTTTATTTATCGTAGTCGGTAAATTAATAATGTTTATACCATTTTGTTGAGCTGTAACAAAACTACTCATTATAATAGTTGCAGTAAAAAATAATTTAGTAAAAATATTCATAGGTTATATTTTTAGCTTTCCTACAAAAGTAAGAATTTAATTTACAAAAAGTGTTTAAAATCGGATATTTTAAAATTTATATATAAACTATTAATTTTTGATTAATTAATTTTGCGTCGAATTATAGAATTATGACTAAAATATCACCAAAAGATACCGACCAATTTGACGATTTTGTTCACAAGGAAACAACGACATTTGAAGAATTAACTGTTTTCGATCGCAACAATTTGGCACCAATATCTATTGATAATCAATTTGGTTTAATAGATAAAGAAGGAAATGTAATTATTCCATTCGAATATCAAAAACTTGTGCTCACAACTGTTAATGCCTACAGCGCGCAAAAAGAGAATAAGTGGGGAATTATAACAAAATCTAACCAAACTTTGATTCCGTTCGAATATGATTTAACGAGTGATTTTATTGAGAATATTTGTGCTGTAAAAAAAGACGGAAAATGGGGTTTTATTGATTTATTAAATCAAGTTGTGATCCCGTTCGAATATGATGGTTGTACAGATTTTAGAGCTGGTTTGGCTGGAGTTGAAAAAGAAGGAAAATGGGGAATGATTAATAAAAATAATCAGTTGATTATAGCTTATCAATACGAATATTTAACACCTGTCGATCAAAATTTTGCAACTTTTGGAGAAGCTACTTCACTAAAAATTGAGCGTCCAGATATATTAGCTTATTTTCCATATTTCTTATCAAAAGAGAATTATTTGATGCATTTTGGTTTAATTTCTACCAAAAACGAACTAATTTTAAGTCCAATTTCTGAATTACCTATTTTAGAAAGCTTCGAAAATCAAGCAGTTATTCGTCAGAATTATCAATTAGGTTACTTAAAAGATGGAAAAGATTTTGTGAAATTTGAACAATTTACAATCGATCCGTACGAAGAAAAAATCTTAACTCAATTAGGGGTAATGAAATAAAAAAAGAGCTTTTCTCAAAGCTCTTTTTTTATTATCTATTGTTTTGGTTTATACTGCATATGTTCATGATTTTCGCTCATCAACATTTTTTCCCCAACCACTTCAAAACCTTTTCTTTCGTACAATTTCTTTGCATTTGGGTTTGTAAAATCGACCAATAAACCTAAAGTTTTGCCTTGCTTATTTCCTATTCCATCAATCAAATAATCCAATATTTTAGAACCTATTCCTTTTCCTCTAAAATCTTCAGAAACTGCAATGGTATCAATATATATTTCACCTGCTTGTGTTTCATCTTGCGGATGAATAATTTGGTTATAATCATTTTTCAATAATTCTAGAACTGGTTTTCGAAGTTCTTCTAATTTTCCTCCATCATAAAAAGTTGTTGTTCCAGCAAATTGATTATCATATTCTACAACAACTGTATTTTGATAACTATATTGATTTTCTTCTTGTTCAATTAATTTTTTCAAGAATAAAACTCCTTCTTCATAATCTGTTTTTCCAATAAAATCATAAACGATTTTATCCATCGCTAACATCATCAATCTTGCAATTGATAACGCATCTGTCTTTGTTGCTTCTCTAAAATTTAACATAAAAAATAGCCTTGAGATTTCTCAAGGCTAAGTTAGCAATAATTATTTTGAAATTATTTCGCTTTTAATTTATCTAACGTATTGTTATATCCTTCTTTTGCTTTTTCTCCAGCTTCTTTCGCTTCTGCTTTCACATCTTTTGCAGCTGCATTGATATCAGCTTTTGCATCTACTTTATCTACAGTATTATTCACTCCATCTTTTACATCTTGCGCAGCATTATTTACAGCAGCTTTTGCATCAATCCACGCTTTATTAGCATCGTCATAAGCTTTTTGTGCAGCTTCTGTTGCAGCTTTATCACCTTTCGCTTTTGCTTCATCTAAAGCTTTTTTTGCTTCGTCTACTTTCGCTTTTGCATCAGTTTCTGATAATGTAGTTGTTGTAGTTGTCGTTTCTTTGATAACAGCCGTAGAATCATTAGCTAATGAATCTACAGTTACATTAGTTTCAGTTGTTTTTGAAGTTTCTTGTTTACAAGAAGTAGCAAATGATAATGAAGCAACTGCCACTAATACAAATAATTTTTTCATAGTTGTTTATTTAATTGTTTTAATAATAGAATCAATTCTAACAATTTTAATACCAAATTGCGAACGATTATTGAATTAAAATTAAATCTTTTCAGAAAATAAAACAAGATTCTTATAGATAATTATAGATTAGAAGCACTTAGCATACGATCATTTCCAGAAATATCTTTGTGAATGATTACATTTTGATAAAATTTTTGGAATAATTGTTTTGTCTCTTTTCCTAAATATTGATTGATTTCGCAATAAATTTTACCATTCTCTTTCAGATGATTTTTAGCAAAATCTATTACTCGTTCATAAAAAATTAAAGCATCATCATTTTCAACAAAAAGCGCCAAATGAGGTTCAAAATTCAAAACATTTTGATGCATTTCTTTTTTTTCAAGATTTCGGATATAAGGTGGATTTGAAATAATTACATCAAATTTATGGTTTAATTGAATGTCTTCCAGTAAATTATTGTGATAAAAATTTATATTAACTTTTAAATTTTCAGCATTTGATTGTGCTATTTTCAATGCATTTTCAGAAATATCTAATGCTGAAACATTTGCATTTGGAAATAATTTTGCCAACGAAATAGGAATACATCCTGTTCCTGTTCCTAAATCAATCATAGAAATATCTTGATTTTGAGCATAATCATTTCTAATTAATTCAACCAATTCTTCCGTTTCTGGACGAGGAATTAATGTATGTTCATTCACAAAAAAGAAATCGTTATAGAAAAAAGCTTTTCCAGTAATATGTTGTATCGGTTGACCTTTTTTTAATTGTTCTAAATCTGATAAAATTTCAGTCGTTAATTCAATTTCATCTCGGCTAGATAAATCAAGATTCAACTTATCTTCTACATAAATCATGAAAATATGAGAAGCTTCTTCTTTATCATATAGTAATTGCAATTTATCTAAAAACAATTGTTTTAGCTCAACTAAAGTCATTTTGTTAAATTTTTGTAAAGTTAGATTTTATTAATTGAAAGTGCACGATTCTTGATTTCTAAAAAGTAACCAAAAAAGAAATCACAATGAAAATGAATAAATTATTATGTGCTGTTACGATGTTATTTATTAGTCACCTTTCTTTTGCGCAGATAGAAATTGATGGAAATAATAAAAAACTAACGTTAGATTGTAAGGGACAAAAAGTAGAAGTTGGCGGAAGTGGACATGTGATCAATTTGAAAGGAGATTGTACCAAAGTTGAAATCATGGGAACAAATAATACAATATCTGTTAATGGATTAACTTCTGCTGAATTAGCTGGCGAAGGAAATACATTATATTATCGTAAAGCATTATCTAAAAATGGTAAATTACCTCAAATAATTGAGGGAAATAATAATACAATTATCAAAAAGCAGTAAAAATCTTTTCATTTATTATGTCTTTAATAGTTT
>NZ_JAOCDJ010000058.1:0-10883 GCF_029840885.1 Empedobacter sp. GD03861 | reverse complement strand
TCGACTCTAAAATCCGTTATAAAAAGTGAATTTGAATATAATAAGAATAAAAATGTAGAACTTAATACGTATCACGTAAAACTAAAAAAAATAACGTAAAACGTTAAGCGTAGAGCGTAAAACTTAACAAAAACCCCCTTTCCCAAAAACAAAGTTGGCGCGATGTACAGGAAAAAGAGTGACTTTTAAAACTAATGTTGAATTTAAAAACTATGTAAAAACGTAGAACGTCATACGTATCACGTAAAACATAAATAAAACCACCTTTATTATGCTAGAAAAAGAATTTGAATTATTAAAAAAAGGTAATTCTATTGCTTTGGAACGTATTTATGTCAGGTACAATAAACGAATCTTTTGGTTTGGTAAACAAATAATTGAGGATGAGTTTGTAGTAGAATGTTTGTTACAAGATGTGTTTCTGAAACTTTGGGAATATCGAGAGAAGATGGAATCCCCTGATCATATCTTTTTCTTTTTGAGATTTGTAATGAAATACAGTTGCTATTCGCATTATGCTAAACCGAAGAATAAGTTTTTTAGAAATGTGAATTCATTAGAGAACTATGAGAATTATCAAAGTTATTTAGCTGGATATGATCCCGCAGATAACATTCAAAACCTAAACGAACAAGAAACACAACAGCACTATTTTGATCAAATTATAAAAGTATTACCCTTATTAAGTGCTGAAAGAAAGCATTTGATTGAACTCTGTTTAAAACATGGATTTCAATACAAAGCGATTGCTAAAGCAATGGGAAGAGGAATCACTGAAACGAGTAACGAAATTAAACATGCTATTGATGATCTTAAGAAGATTTTAAGTCACCAAGATAAATTAATTATTAAAACCAAAACAGTCTCTACAGCAGAGAAGGAAAATCAAATATCTGAAACACAATCGTTGATTTTAAAACTTCGATGTAAGCATAAACAATCTTTTTCAACAATAGCTTCAGCATTACAATTGTCTCAAAAAGAGGTACACAATGAATTTATAGTCGCTTATAAATTCACTCAACAAAACAAAGTTCAATCCCTAAACTATTGATCATGGAAAAATCTACTTTAATACTCACTCGAAAAATACAAATACTTATCGATTTACCAACTCAAGAAGAACGCAAAGAGGCATTAGACAAGCTTTATAGATGGCAAAACAGATGTTTTAAAGCCGCTAATTTGATTGTTTCTCATTTGTATTTACAAGAAATGATGAAAGATTTTTTGTACCTCTCTGAAGGAGTTAAATATAAATTAATGGACGAGAAGAAAGATGCAGAGGGTATATTAAAAAATTCGCAAATGAGTACCACTTATCGTGTGCTATCAGACCGTTTTAAAGGTGAAATTCCAACCAATATATTATCTTGTTTAAATAATAGACTCCACAGTTCATACAACAAAGATTCTCAAAGATATTGGAAAGGAGAAGCTTCGTTAAAAAACTTCAAACGAGATATGGCATTTCCTTTTGGAGCAGAAAGTATACGTAGCTTCTCTTACAATCCTGAGAAAAAATGTTTTTGTTTTCGGTTGTTTCAACTTCCATTCAAAACCTATTTGGGAAAAGATTTTACAAGTAATAAAAGGTTATTGGAACAAGTGGTAAGCGGAGAAATTAAACTTTGTACATCACAAATAAAGTTAGAAAAAAGTAAAATATTTTGGTTAGCTGTTGTTGAGATCGAAAAAGAAAATCATCAATTACAACCCGAAATTATTGCAGAAGCTTCCCTCTCTTTAGAATATCCGTTGGTTGTAAAAATAGGAAAATCTCGGCTTACTATAGGAACCAAAGAAGAGTTTCTATACCGAAGGTTAGCGATACAAGCGTCCCGTAAACGAATACAAATTGGGGCAACTTATGCAAAATCGGGCAAAGGAAAAACGAGGAAACTAAAAGCGCTAGATAAAATGAGTCAAGTAGAAAAAAATTATGTGCATCATCGACTACATGTTTACAGCAGAAAGTTAATTGATTTTTGTGTAAATAATAAAGCAGGAACACTTATTTTAATGGATCAAGAAGAAAAGATAGAGCTGGCCAAAGAAGAAGATTTTGTACTGAGAAATTGGAGTTATTATAAACTGATGACCAAAATAAAATATAAGGCAGATAAAGCAGGAATTGAGCTTATAACAGCTTAAAAATATAATTTTTGAGGGTGATTGTACACCCGTAAGGTGAGGTTGATAATAAACACTCACTAAATATAAACAACATATATAACGCGTGAGCTCACTTACTTTTATCAATAGTTAATAGCAGATACTCTTTGGAGTTGCTAACTTTACGTAGACAAAATAGAGTTTGATTTTTAAGTCTTTATCTTTGAAATTATGAATAGTAAAGGCACTCGTTACAGCACCGAATTTAAAATAAAATAAATTTTCTTTCAAGCTGCTTCAATACAACTTACTTATTCTATCAAATCGAAAAATCACTCAATATGACAACTAAAACTAGCTTTTTGTTTATTTGATTAATTTCGAAATAATGTCATTCCAACATTAGGAGGAATCTCTAAATGTTTTTAATTCTATAAAATAAAAACCTCCGCTCAAGTTATTGAGCGGAGGTTTCTTTTTACGCATATTTAGTAAAGTCTATATATCGTCAAAATCGATATTGGTAAAAGATTCAACTTGCGTTTCGTCTTTACCCACAACTTTAATTTTTGGATCAAAATCTTTCTGATGTCTTTCCGAAATTACCTCTTGTCCTTTTTGAGCAAAAACAAAATCGGTCGTTTCGTCTAACATATCTTTGAAACTTTCAAAATCTTCTTTGTACAAGTAGATTTTATGTTTTTTGTAATACACATTTCCATCTTCCTGCGTATTTTTTTTACTTTCAGTAATCGTCAAGTAATAATCACCTGCTCTTGTTTCGCGGACATCGAAAAAATAAGTTCTTCTTCCAGCCCTTAATACCTTTGAAAAGACTCCTTCTGCATCCACCTTTTCTTGGTTTTCAAAATCATTCATAAGTCTAAATAGAGTTTAATTGTTAAATGTTTCCTAACAAATCTAAAAAAAATTAAGAAAACAACAACATTTTAAACAATTATTTTCTATTATTTTATTAAATATCTATAAATAAACTTAATCTAGCAGTTGTTTATTGTACAATTCATAATAATAACCATGCTTATTTAATAATTCGCTGTTCGAACCATTTTCTAAAACATGACCATCTTCTAAAACCAAAATCTGATCAGCGCGCTTTGCAGAAGACACACGATGCGTAATAATGATAGTCGTTTTACCATTAATCTCAGAAGATAAATTATTTAAGATTTGTTCTTCGGTTTCTGTATCTACAGCTGATAAACTATCATCAAAGATTAATATTTGTGGATCATTCACCAATGCACGAGCTATAGAAACACGTTGTTTTTGACCACCAGAAAGTGTCACTCCACGTTCTCCAACAACTGTTTCATAACGTTCTTTAAATCGATCAATATTATCATGAACAACCGCTTTCTTCGCAAAAACTTCAGCAGTTTGTTCATCAGTATCATCAGAACCAAACAAAATATTATTGGTTAACGAATCCGAGAAAAGGAAAGCTTCTTGCGGTACATAACCAATTTCTTCTCGAATAGATTCTACATTAATATCATGAATATTTTTATCATCAATCAAAATTTCACCAGAAGTCGGTTCCAGCGAACGCGCAACCAACAAAGCAATTGTCGATTTTCCTGAACCTGTTTTTCCAAGAATCGCTAAAGTTTCACCTTTATTAATTTTGAACGAAACATTATCCAACGCTTTAATTCCTGTGTTTTCGTAGATATACGTCACATTTTTAAATTCGATTGTTCCTTCTACTTCATGATTGACTAATTGTTTTTCTTTTACATCAGTTTCGGCATTCAAAAATTCGTTGATACGAAACATTGATGCTTCCGCACGCTGCACAACCATTGTAATCCAACCCAACGAAGTAAATGGCCAAATTAACATATTTAGGTAAAGGAAAAATTGTGCAATAGAACCAATATCCATTGTTCCTTCTATATATTTTACTCCTCCCAAATACAAAATCACCAAATTACTCACTCCAACTACAACAACCATCAAAGGGCCAAAGGCTGCCTGAATTTGAGCTAAATTAAGTGCACGTTTCTGATATTCGTCTGCTTCTACTTCGTATTTAGATTTTATAAATTCTTCTGAATTGAATGATTTTATCACGCGAATTCCAGCAAAAGTATCTTGTACAGACGACGAAATCGTAGATTGTTGTTCTTGTACGCGCTTACTTTTCTTGTTAATATTTCGTGCAACATTATAAATTAACAATGATAAAATAGGCAAAGGAGCTAATGTATAAAGCGTTAATTGCTTATCAATTTGCAACATAAAATACGCAATAATCACAACTCGCGATACCAAATCAATTGGATACATAATTCCAGGGCCAAGATACATGCGTACCAATCCGACATCTTCGGTAATCCGATTCATCAAATCGCCCGTTTTGTGTTTTTTGTAAAAGGACAACGATAATTTTTGATACTTATCGTAAATCACATTTTTCAAATCGAACTCAATATAACGCGATGCTACAATGATCATTTGTCGAGTACCAACTGTCAAAACTCCTCCCAAAACTTTAAAAAAGAAAAAAGCCAAGCTGGCGTACATCAAACCATCTTTCAAAAGATCGAGATTATCTGTTCCTTCTTTCTTAAAATTTCGTAGCAATTCTTCAACTGTATTGATTGCTTCTCTAATATATGTAACGGAATAAACCTGCACCCAGTTGGCACAAATCGTAAAAATGAAGCCCAAAAATATTCTCCATTTATACTTCCATAAAAATTTATTTAACTTTTGTAATGATTTCACAAAACAAAATTACATTCTTTTTTTTACCTTTGCATCAATTTATTAGACGTTATATCATTGAAATTATGTTGGGAAGAAGACAACTACGCGAAAAAGTAATGCAGAATATCTATGCTTACAATAGTTTAGGAACTGAAGGCGAAGAAAGAGCGGTCGAGAAAAATATGATGAAAAGTATCGATCAAATCTACGATTTGTACATTTATCTCCTAAATTTGATTAAAGTTCAAAAGGACATTGCAGAGCATAAAATTGAACTTGCAAAATCAAAAAACTTTCCAACCCAAGAAGATTTAAATCCAAATTTAAAATTTGTTCAGAATAAAGTATTCAAAATTATTGAACAAAATCTTGAATTATCTCGTTATTCAAATGACAACAAATTTTTACTTTGGGATATTTATGATTCTTATCCAAACAATATCTTTAAAAATTTGACAGAAAGTGAATTGTACAAAACGTACATGAGCAGCGACAAACATTCTTTTGAAGAAGACAAAGAATTTATCTTGAACTTTTTCGTAGAATTTATTGCTGAATATGAAGATTTGCACGATTACTTAGAAGGAATTCAGATCACGTGGGCAGACGATGTACATATTGCAAATGCAATGGTGCATACAACGATAAAATCGTTCCGTCAAAACAGTTCACCATTGATTTCATTATTCAAAGTTTACAAAGACTTAGATGACAAAAAATTTACTGAAGAATTATTCCGTAAAACCATCCGTTACCAAGCAGAAACTAGAAAAATCATTGACGAAAAAGCTCAAAACTGGGAATTAGATCGTATTGCGACAATCGATTTAATTATTTTGGAAATGGCTTTGACAGAGTTTTTATATTTCTCAAATATTCCTGCAAAAGTTACAATCAACGAATATGTGGAATTAGCGAAAAGTTATTCGACAGAAAAATCGCGTGTTTTTGTTAACGGAATCTTAGATAAAACATTAAAAGAGTTAAAAGACAATAATAATTTACCAAAATACGGTAGAGGTTTATTATAATCACTATTTTTTCTTAATTTTGACTAAGACAAATAATTATAAAAATGAAAAGTAAATTATTTATATTAGGTGCATTTGCATTATCATTCGCAATCAGCTCTTGTGGAGAAAAAAAAGCTAGCGACAATTTTACAGCAGAAGAAACAGCTCAACAAGCTGAAAATGTTGTAGATCCAGCTACAGCTCCAGTTTTAACATTAGCAGAAGCAAATCACGATTTTGGAGATGTAAAAGCTAACAATAAAGTAGAAACATATATCAAGTTCAAAAACGATGGTAAATCTCCATTAGTTATTCGCGATGCGTCTGCAACTTGTGGTTGTACAGTTCCTGAATTTCCTTCTACTCCAATTGCAGTAGGAGCTACAGATTCTATCAAAGTTGTGTACACAGCTGGAAACATGAACGGTAAACAACAAAAAACAGTAACTTTAGTAACGAACACAACAAATGGTCACGAGAAATTTGACATTTCTGCAAACGTTGTTGGAGCTACTGCAAATGATCAAAATGCACAACAAGCATTTGGACAATAAGTATTAAATCGATAAAATATAAAAATGATTCAAACAATCTTTTTACAAGCTGGTGCACAAGGCGGAGGAATGTCTATGCTTTTGATGTTCGGAGGGATGTTCGTAATTATGTACTTTTTCATGATTCGTCCTCAACAAAAGAAAGCGAAACAAGAAAAACAATTTCAAACGGATATCAAACGTGGTGATCAAGTTGTAACAACTTCTGGTATTCACGGGAAAATCAACGAAATTTATGACGACGCTGTTATCATCGAAACTGGAGCTGGAAAAATTAAATTCGAAAAAGCTGCAATTTCTCGCGAATTAACTGCTGCACGTTATTCAAAAACGACTGACAAAGCTGAGAAATCAGAAAAAGCAGTTGAAGAAAAAAACTAAGTTTAAGGTTAACATATATTTAACTGATTGCCGAAGGAATTATTCTTCGGCATTTTTTTAACTTCAAACCATGAAAAACAACCAACCTTTTGTAGCAGGAATTACTGGCGGAATAGGCTCTGGCAAAAGTACAGCAGCAAAATTCTTCGAAGAATTAGGTATTCCGGTATATAATTCTGACACAAGAGCGAAAACGATTCAGAATGAAAACTCTGAAGTAAAAGTTAAAATTATTGCAGCTTTTGGTGAAGAAGCGTACAATGAAAATGGTTTGAATAAACCATATCTATCAAAACAAGTTTTTCAGAATAATGAAAAATTGAAGCTATTAAATTCAATTGTTCATCCAGCAGTTTTCCAAGATTTTGAGGATTGGAAAAAAGCTCAAAAATCGGATATTGTAATGAAAGAAGCTGCCATTTTAATAGAAAGTGGTAGTTACAAAGATTGCGATGTTGTGATAAGTGTAGTGGCCGATATAGAAACGCGAATTGCACGGACTATAGAAAGAGATGGTTTATCACGAGAAGAAATTCGTGCGAGAATAAACAATCAGATTTCGGACGAAGAACGAATTGCTAAATCAGATTTTATTATTGATAATAATGGCGATTTAGCTCACTTGAAAAATGAAGTGGAACAAACGTTTATCAAAATCAAAAAAATGATTTAATCGTCCAAATTTTAACAAAAAGATAGAAATTAGAAAAGATTAAACTATTTTTAATCATTCAATAAAAAATAAATGAAAAAAGGATTTTATAAAATCTTAATCGTTATCATGAGTGTTGCCCTTATAGGATTGATAATCATTCAATTCTATTGGCTAAACTTAACAATTCAGAATGGTACAGACAGTTTTAACAACAACGTGTACCAAGCGATGAATTATACAACTGAAAAAATAAATAAAAACGAATTAGAGCGTTATTATAAGAAATTCAATAATATACAATCTGATTTAAAATCAAATAAAGATAAACCGCAAGTTGTAACCAATCAAGTCATCAAAGATTCGCTTGGTGTTACGTACGCTTATGTAACGCGCTATGTGGTCGAAAAATCGATGTTGCCATCATCTGGAAAATACAATGATAGTTTGACGAAAGCGAATATTTATTCGCAGGAGCGCGTTTTCAAGATAGACAAAGATTCTTCTGCTAGAGGAATTCCGAATCTGAATCTGAATTTTGAGCACGCTTTACAAGACGGAACATTTACGCTGGAAAGCGCTGCGCGTTGGGATGCAGGCTCTACGCCGATCGACAAACGTGTGAATTATGCCATGTTAGATTCGATTTTGAAAAATGAATTACGTAACAGAGGAATTCATCAAGCAATGCCAATTTTGGCAGTTTTGAAAAAAGATTCGACAGAAACAAATGTCAAATCAAAAGATTTTGATCGCAATAAAATCGAATTTATGGTTCCGCTATTTTTGGACAGAAAGGATCATATCGAATATTATTTGGCAGCAAATTTTGTTAACCGAAATTTAGCCATTGTTGCGCCAACAGTTCCAGTTATTTCATTGACATTTATCTTAACCATGATTATTATTACGGTTTTCTCATTGTCAATTTATTACATGCAATTGCAACGCAAGAGTTCGGAAATTAAGACTGATTTTATCAATAATATGACGCACGAATTCAAAACGCCTATTGCAACCATTAATATTGCGTCTGATGCATTGCGTAACGAAAAAATATTTACTGATCCTGAAAAGGTGAAATATTATGCAGATTTGATCAAACAAGAGAACAAACGTATGAATGCTCACGTTGAGATGGTCTTACGAATGTCAAAGCTTGATCGCAATCAAATGGATATGAATTTTCAGGAAGTAAATTTGAATGGGATTGTACAAAAAAGTGTTGAGCCGATAAGATTTATTGTAGAAGAAAGAAATGGTACAATATTTGAAGAATACAACGCAGAACAATCATTTGTAAAAGGAGATCCGTTCCATTTAGAGAATATCGTTATTAATGTATTGGATAATGCTCGAAAATACTCTCCAAACACACCGGAGATTAGAGTAAAAACATACAACAAAGACAACAATTTTTTAATTGAAATTTCTGATAAAGGAATGGGAATGCCGCAAAACGTTCTGAAAAAAATATTTGAACAATTTTATAGAGAAGAAACGGGAAATATACACAATGTAAAAGGTCATGGACTTGGGTTGGCTTATGTCAAAAAAATCGTTCAGCTTCACGGTGGACAAGTTTGGGCAGAAAGTTCAGCAGGAAAAGGAAGTACTTTTTTCATTAAAATTCCTCTAAAATCATAGATCAATGAGTGATAAACAACGATTACTTTTAGTAGAAGATGATCCAAGCTTCGGAAGTGTATTAAAGGATTATTTGGTTATAAACGATTTTGACGTAACGCACGCAATCGATGGTGAAGACGGTCTTGCCAAATTTAAAGAAAGTGATTATGATCTATGCATCCTTGATGTAATGATGCCTAAAAAAGATGGTTTTACATTAGGAAAAGAGATCAAAGAACTAAAAAGTGAACAACCAATTATATTTTTAACAGCGAAAAACATGCGCGAGGATGTTTTGAATGGTTACAAAATTGGAGCAGACGACTATGTCTTAAAACCATTTGATTCGGAAGTTTTATTGTACAAAATAAAAGCTGTTTTACAACGTAATTCTGGTGAAGAAGAAAAATTTGAACAAGAAGATTTCAAAATTGGTAAGTTTACGTTCAATGCAAAATTGAGACAATTAATTTACGATGGTAAATCACAAAAACTTTCGCCAAAAGAAAACGAATTGTTACGTTTATTGGCAGTTTACAAAAACGATTTAATGCCTCGTGAGATTGCCTTAACACGTATTTGGCACGATGATAATTACTTTACATCGCGTTCTATGGACGTATATATTGCAAAATTACGTAAGTATTTGAAGAAAGATCCTGCAGTAGAAATCGTGAATATTCACGGAGAAGGATTCCGACTTTTAATTCAAGAATAAGATTACAGTCTTTATAGAAAAAAAACCTCAACATAGTTGAGGTTTTTTTTATGTTTGTAAACAATCTAATTTTAATCTATGAACAATAATTACAATATTTTATTAAACAATTTAAAAAATAAGATTTATAATACTTTAGACAAGTTAATAAATGACGACTATAGCTTATTAGACATCCCTGATTATAATAATATTGGAGACAACTTAATTTGGCAAGGTGAATTAGATTATTTAAAAAGACTCTCATTTAAAAAATTATACGAAGCAAATTATTGGATTTACAAAAATCAAAATGTTCCAAAGGATGGAATATTATTAATACAAGGAGGAGGAAATTTTGGTGACTTATATTCTGTATCTCAAGAATTAAAATTAAATCTAATTAAAACATTTACAGATAGGCGTATAATAATTTTCCCACAAACTATTCATTACAACTTTGAACAAAATTTAATAAAGGATATTGAAATTCTAAAAAATCATCCAGATCTACATATTTGTCTTAGAGACCTTGAATCATATAATTTATTAAAAAAATTTGATATTAAAAATCTATATCTTTTACCTGACATGGCTTTTTGTTTGGATCTAAGTAAATATGTTCTTCCCACTAAGAGTGAAAAAGTTTTATTAATGAAACGAAAAGATAAAGAGATTAATACTAGTTTAAATTATGAAGCTATTTTAAAACAACAAAATGTAGATATATTGGATTGGCCAACATTTAATATATCTAAAAATAAGCATAGAATTAATTATAGAATTGAAAGATACAATAAGAAATTATCTTTGTTTTTGTTAGAAAAAAATATTTTTACATTCTTTGTAGATACTCGATATGGATTAAAATCTAGAAAACAACGAGAAAAATATATTGAAACAGGTATCAAATTTATGAATAAATATTCTACGGTTTATACAACTAGGTTACATGGACTTATATTAGCTGTATTATTAGAAAAAAAGGTTATTATTATTGATAATAAACATAAAAAATTAAGTAGATATTATAATATGTGGTTAAAAGATTTTGAAAATATTTCAATCTATAATGAATAAAAAAGAGAGAATATTTCTCTTTTTTA
>NZ_JAOCDJ010000057.1:0-11071 GCF_029840885.1 Empedobacter sp. GD03861 | reverse complement strand
TTTTACTGCTTTTTTGTTTACATATTTTTAATAGCTGAAAATATGTATCTATTTTTCCCATTCAAATTTCAGTTCAATATCATCTCTTTCTGGTTCTGGAAACTGAAAATTACTATCTATTTTTCTTAATTTTTCTTTTATTCTTTCTGGTGTCGAAAATTTATATTTAGGATAAAACTTTATATCGTATTCTTTGTATTTTGGATTTTTATAAAATTTTTTAAATTCATCTTCTTTTAATTTACTAAATTTTACTAATTCCCAAGAGTATCTATTAATATTTTCTTTTGCTTCTACAATAGCTCCAGGTAATCCATTAAGTTTCCATGGACCTATACTAACAGGTATATCTAAAGTGTACCAAACTTCATAGTTTCGTCCTCTAAAATTTGATGTTGCTTTTTTTAAATTAAGATTATTTTTTATTTTTGTTTCATCAGTTAGAAGCCATTTTATTTTGGGTGTTTTTTCTTTAAATATCATCATCTCTATATCTATTTGATCTTGTGTCAAAGTTAATGAGTCTTTAAAATTGTTATAAATAACTATATCATCTATTATATCATCTCCTAACATTATCATATTATCATCCGTTGAATTTTC
This sequence comes from Empedobacter sp. GD03861, assembly GCF_029840885.1. NCBI lineage: Bacteria > Pseudomonadati > Bacteroidota > Flavobacteriia > Flavobacteriales > Weeksellaceae > Empedobacter > Empedobacter sp. GD03861. The sequence goes on along the minus strand of NZ_JAOCDJ010000057.1, from coordinate 10,468 downwards.
TGTTTTTATACCTTTTTTTAAAACAGTGTATACACTTTCTTTTGTTTTTGTATTATACTCTAAAATAGCATTATAACTAGAATATCCTACCATTGGCATATTATCACCAAATTTATATTCCAATTTATAAACCTGCCCAAATAAATTCGTATTTATTAAAGTTACTAAAATAACAATTAAAAAGTTCTTCATTTTATGTTGTTTTGTATTCATTTTTTATGACCAATTGCATCAAAAAAAATCAATGTATACGTATACATTGATTTTTTTTGATGCAATTTTTTTTATTAAAATTGAGAAGCGTATTCTCTAGCTTTATTATTACAATCTGATTCAGAAGAAGCATATACAATAGTGTACCCTACTAATTTACCATTTTTATAAACACTAATTTCGCAAGATCCAAAATCAGTTTTAACAATTTTTGTAAAATTCCCTGTTCCAGCGAATGCAGAAGATGCTCCTAATAAAGCAAAAGCTCCTAATAATAAAATTTTCTTCATTTTTACTTAGTTTAATTTGTTAATCTTTACTAAACTAAATATTAATATTTATATAATCAAATTTTAAGTACTTAATTATTAGAATGAAACATTTTTACATTAGAATTGTGATTTAATCAAACTCTATAACACCTTTTATGTTAAGTAAAAGGTGTTTTGTATTATAACTTATAAATTAATTCGTTTTCTTCTGATTGTTGAAGTTTAGATTTTTGTAAAAGTTTCAACGTTTCGGGTTGATTTGCATTTGCTTTTGCAGCAATTTTATCTAATTTCAATTCATTTTTTGCATAATCTACAATCGCATTCAAAACTTCTGTTCCATATCCTTTGTTCTGAAATTTGCGTTTCAGACGAATGTTGATAACTGCGCCATATTTCGTTTGACGCAAACCTCCCCAACCAACAAATCGTCCGCTTTTTTTCTCGTGAACACCCCAAAGACCAAAACCATGTTCTTGGTAATGTTTCTCCATATTTTCGATAAAAAACTTCGCTTCGTCTTCTGATTTATATGGTTTTTCGTTGACAATTTTCATCAATTCTTTGTCAGAATTTAATTGAAATAATTCGAATGCATCAATCTCAAAAAACTCTCGTAATACCAAACTTTTTGTTTCGCAAATAACTTTCATTAAAACTTTTTAGTTCTTGCAAAGTTACTTCGATTTAAAGAATAAAAAAAGTCTTACCAATTATGATAAGACTTTTATATTTACTTTTTTGTTGTTGTTTTTGGTTTTGCTGGAGTTGTTGTTTTAGGAGGCGTAGCTGTTGCTTCCGAAACCTTTTGGTTAATCTCTTGTGTTAAGATTTGTCTTTTTAGATTGAAGATTTCTGTATCTTTTTGATCAATCTTAGCATCTAAATCTTTTACTTTTTGCGTTAATTCTGCAACTTGCTTTTCTTTTTCGTTTAATTGAGTATAGAAAAGTTTTGATTTTTCTCCAGAACTATTCAATGCAGAATACAATTCTTGCAAATTAGTATCATGTTCTTTTTGAGCCATTCTAATCATAGCTTGTGCATTTGTCAAAGCTGTATCTTTAATGTATAATTCGCTTTTAGCTTTTGCTAAATCTTTTTCAAGAGTTTCGATTTTCAAATTAGCTAATGTCAAATCTTTAGATGTATTTGATTGATCGTCTAAAGCTCTGTAATAATTAGCTTCCAATTCTTGGTGTTGTTTCTGAGGAACGCAACTTGCAATTGCAAAAAGTGTTAAACAACAAAGTACAATTTTTTTCATTTATATAATCTTAAACGTCTAATTCTAATAAAACAGGACAATGATCTGAGTGCTTTGCTTCTGGTAAAATTGTCGCACGCGTCATATTTTTTTCTAATGTATTACTCACCATATTGTAATCGATTCTCCAACCTTTGTTATTATTGCGCGCATTTGCACGGTAAGACCACCACGAATAATGATGAGGTTCTTTTACAAAATAACGAAAAGAATCAATCATATTACATTCATCAAGAAAAGCAGTCATCCATTCTCTTTCGACAGGTAAAAAACCAGAAACTTTTGCATTACGAACAGGATCGTGAATATCAATTGCTTCGTGACAAATGTTATAATCGCCACAAATTACAATGTTTGGATGAGAGATTTTAAGTTCTTTGATATAATCTTTAAAATCTTCGCAAAATTGTAATTTAAAGTCTAATCGATCAATATTTGTTCCACTTGGCAAATACAAACTAATTACCGAAACATTGTCAAAATCAAGTCTCAAAACGCGACCTTCTCTGTCAATATAATCTATTCCAGTTCCTATTTGTACATGATTTGGTTTTATTTTCGAGAAAATAGCCACTCCGCTGTATCCTTTTTTCTCTGCTGCATGCCAATAAATGTGATAACCCAATTCCTCAAACGGTTTTGTGTCCACTTGTTCTTGCATTGCTTTTGTTTCTTGAATACATAAAACATCTGGTTGTGCAGCCTCTAACCATTCAACCAAACCTTTCGTCATCGCAGCGCGAATTCCATTTACATTGTAACTGATGATTTTCATAGTTAGCGAAATTACTAAATATTTATGACGGATTGATTTAGAATGATAAATAAAGTGAATATTTTTTGTAACTTTTTAGAAGTTAATGCGTCTATATAATAAAAGACATCTATATGAAATACATTTTTCTTCCAATTTTAATATTCAGTTCGTTAGGATTTGCGAGTTGTTCGGTCGATTTAAATTCTAAATCACCAGCTTCTAATTATTTAGATCGAGTAGAAGCGAGTAGTAATACAGTAACGGAAACGCGTAAAGTTGCTTCTTTTGAAGGAATTGACGTAAGTAGCGCAATAAGTGTTACAGTCGAGGATGGTAATTATAATGGTCAAATTTCGGTTGAAGCGCCAGATAATATTATGAATAGAATCACGACTGAAGTGAAAAATGGTGTTTTGGTGATGAAAATTAATGGAACAGTAAACTTGAAAAATTCTTCTATTAAAATTAAATTCCCTCATCAAAAATTACGTTCGTTTGATCTATCAGGTGCAACGAGTGTTACCGTTTTGCCAACGCAGAAAGTAGAAAAAATGGCTGTTGATTTATCAGGAGCTAGTAATTTAAAATTAGATGTGGTTTCGAATTCTATTTCGGTTGATAATTCTGGTGCATCAAGTATGAAAATTTCTGGAAATGTACAGGATTTAAACATTTCAGTTTCAGGAGCTTCTTCGTTTATTGGAAAAGAATTGAAAGCTGCGAATGTAGTTGTTGATTGTTCTGGAGCAAGTTCTACAACAGTTTGGGCTGTGAACAGTTTGACTGCTGATAGTTCTGGAGCGAGTTCTGTTCGTTATGTTGACGAAAATGGATTGAAAACGAAAGTGAGCATTTCGGGAATGTCTTCTATCAAAAGAATAAACTAATAGTTTTTGTTTAAAACTATGATAAGTTAATATTTAGTACTACAAAAAAATCGGATGAATTTCATCCGATTTTTTATATCTATTTTCTTTATTAGAATTGCCAACCTAATGTCAATAAGAATAAATTGTTGTCTAATTTAACTTTTGGAGCATAAGTATTAGGTAAAGAAACAAATTCATTATTAATATTAATATAATCTGTTCCACCAATCAATTGTTGATATTTTTGCGTTTGATATTGATAAGCTGCATCTATATAGAATCCACCAAAATCATATCCTAAACCAAAACTTGCACGATTAATATCTCCTTGAAATGCTTTCGATAAAACAGCTGCATTTGTTACAACATTGTTTTCGTTTGCAATATCCATTGTAAAATCTTTGTAAGGAGAAGTTACATAATTATAACCCGCTCTTACTTTGAAACGATCTACACGGTATTCTGCACCAACTCTAACTTCACTTGAATTTTTTACAAAATCATTGATAAAATTATTAGAAGAATTAAAATATTGTGATGGTTTTAATTTTGTATCATTGTTCATGTGGTACGTATAATCAGCACCAAGTGATAAATTTTTACCAACAACAAAACCTAAACTTCCTACAAGGCGACCACCACGTGTCATATCGTAATCAGAAGAATACATATAATAAGAAACTACAGCAGTTCCGTTATTGATGAAGTTTGCTGCATAATAATCTTCCGAAACATTGTACCAAACAGGAGAATGATAAGCCGCTCCTAAACGTACATTGTGATTCACTTTGTAAATAGCACCTAAAGAGAAAGAAAATCCTTGCCCAATTTCACTATATGGAGCTCCATCTGCATTGTATACATAAGTTTTTCCATTGTCGTCATCACGCTCTGCATATTGTTCGTATCCCGAATAGTTAGTTTCGTGGAAGTTTAATCCAAATCCTAAGTAGACTTTGTCGTCATAGCTAGTTCCTAAATTAACAGAGAATTTAGATTTGTATCCATCTATATCTTTAATGTAACCATTGAAAGTTCCATTTGGATTATCAAATTTAATTCCTTCATTTGTTCCAATTGATGAATAATTGTCTAAACGCTGATTAAGATAAGCGACACCAACTGTGAAACGATTCCATTTTGAAGCTTCATTTGCAAAAACAAATGTTCCTCCAAATTGTTGGAAATCAAAATTGCTTTCAGATTCTTTGATATTTGTTCCGAAATTAGTTTTGTTGCTAAAAGTAGAAACACCAGCTGTTACTTGGACATCAGAGTTAATTGCTACTCCTAATCCAGCAGGGTTTTGCTCGACAGAAGTAATGTCACTTCCTAATGCACCAACAGCTCCACCAACACCAATATATTTAGCATTTCCGCTGTTAATATCTTGCGAATATAAATTTATAGCATTTGTAGAATACTGAGTTTCGTATCCTTTGTTCTGTTGTGCAAAAGCCAATGTACCAGCTAAGGTACAAAGGCTTAATAATATTTTTTTCATTTTTATATGATCTAAATCTAGTTATCTTCTTCCTCCACGAGAGCCTCCTCCTGTGCTACTTCCTCGAGAACCACCTCCCATGCTTCCGCTACTCATACTACTACCTCTACTTGGAGAAGGTGTAGAATATGATGGGCGAGAATTGTTCATGCTATTTGTTCTTTCATAGCTTCTCGTTGGTTGTTGGTATTGTTGAGCTTCGCGAGTCGGTCTTGTGTTGTAAGTAGGCTGTTGTGTTTGTGTCGGTCTTACTTCACGAGTTGGACGTGTTGTATTGTTAATTGTATTATCACGAGTTGGTCTTAAACCTGTAGAGATTTGGTTGTTTCTACCATTTAAACTTCCAACAGGACGAGTAGAATTAATCGTGTTATTTAAACGACCACCATTTCTGTAACCTGGTTGAGAATAAATTCCTCTTGGACGATTGTATCCATATCCATATCCATAATAACCAGGATATCCGTACCAATTGTTCCATCCGTAGTAACCTCCGTAATATCCACCATACCAAGGATTGTAATATCCCCAATGATATGGATTATAGAAACCTCCCCATCCGTAGCTGTACCAAGGATTGTAATATCCCCAATGATATGGATTATAGAAACCTCCCCATCCGTAGCTGTACCAAGGATAGTTGTTCCAGATATTAATTTCTACACCATCATTACGTCCCCAGTTATAATTACTCGATCCGTTATAAGTTAATGTATAGTCGTTGTTTCCAAAATAATTGTAACCACCTAAACCATATCCGTTAATTTTAACTTTGGTTGCTGATTTAGATTGAGTATTATCATTTGTGCTATCAACATCATCTTGGTAATAAAATTGTTCTGCGCCATTTCCTTCTGCATCGAAGTATGGACTACCAATTTTTATTTCCCCTTGATTTTCTTGTTCACCTTGCTCGTTACCGTATTGTGGTTGAGCTTGTTGATAGGTTTTATCTGTTTTCGGATTATAGTAAACTCCGTCGCTTTCGTAACCACTTGGTTGATAAGTCGAACAAGATGAAATTCCTAATGCAGCCACAAGAATTAATGTAGTTGCAGAAATTTTATTAGAAATTTTATAAACTTTGTTCATAATTATAAATTTACATCGTTTGTAATAATTAAATTTGCATAAATTTAAAGGCAATTTTTATGCCAAGTAAAGATACGAAACTTATCAACAAATATAAAAGATTATGGCAAAATTAACAACTCGTGCTGAGGATTATTCTAAGTGGTACAATGAGCTTGTTGTAAAAGCAAATTTAGCTGAGAATTCGAAGGTTAGAGGGTGTATGGTGATCAAACCATATGGCTATGCTATTTGGGAAAAACTACAAGCAGAATTAGACAAAAGATTTAAAGAAACAGGTCATCAAAATGCTTATTTCCCCTTATTTGTTCCTAAAAGTTTATTCGAAGCCGAAGAAAAAAACGCAGAAGGTTTTGCAAAAGAGTGTGCGGTTGTAACGCATTATCGATTGAAAAATGATCCTGATAACAAAGGAAAGTTGATTGTAGATCCAGAAGCAAAATTGGAAGAAGAATTAATAGTTCGTCCAACTTCAGAAGCAATTATTTGGAGTACATACAAAGGTTGGATTCAGTCGTACCGCGATTTACCAATTTTGATTAATCAATGGGCAAATGTTGTGCGTTGGGAAATGCGTACGCGTTTGTTTTTGAGAACTGCCGAATTTTTATGGCAAGAAGGACACACAGCACACGAAACAAAAGATGAAGCAATTGCAGAAGCGCAACAAATGCAAGAAGTGTATGCGGATGTTGTAGAGAATTTTATGGCAATTCCAGTTGTAAAAGGAAGAAAGTCAGATTCTGAGCGTTTTGCGGGTGCAGATGACACGTACACAATTGAAGCGTTGATGCAAGATGGAAAAGCTTTACAAGCGGGAACTTCTCACTTTTTAGGGCAAAACTTTGCGAAAGCTTTTGATGTAAAATTTGCTAGTAAAGAAGGAAAACAAGAATATGTTTGGGCAACTTCTTGGGGAGTTTCTACTCGTTTGATGGGGGCATTAATTATGACGCATTCTGATGATTTAGGATTAGTTTTACCTCCAAAATTGGCACCAATTCAGATTGTTGTTGTTCCAATTTATAAAACAGAAGAACAATTAGAAGAAATTCGTCAAGTAGTGGATAAATTTTCATCAGAATTGAAAGCGAAAGGAATTTCGATCAAATTTGATGATGATGATAAAACGAAACCAGGTTGGAAATTTGCTGAATACGAATTGAAAGGTGTTCCTGTACGAATTGCAATTGGACCAAAAGATTTAGAAAAAGGTCATGTTGAGGTTGCTCGTCGTGATACATTAGAAAAACAATTTATTGCGTTGGATAATGTGTCAACTGAAGTAGAGAAATTATTAGAAGATATTCAAACTAATTTATTCCAAAAAGCGTCAGATTTTAGAGATACTCACACAACAGAAGCAACAACTTTTGAAGAGTTCAAAGATATTATCGAAAATAAAGGTGGTTTTGTTTCAGCTTTATGGGATGGAACAGAAGAAACAGAAGAAGCTATAAAAAATGAGACGAAAGCAACAATTCGTTGTATTCCTCAAGCTTTTGAAACGCCTACAGAAGGAGTAGATGTTTTCTCTGGAAAACCAGCAAAATACAGAGTTTTATATGCGAAAGCATATTAATTTGTTAAATAATAATTAGCAAAAAAACTTTCTAAAATAAATGAGGAGCTATTAATTAGCTCCTTTTTTATTTTAATGTTTTTTGGCGTGCAATTCTTTTAAACGTAGTTACTATAGCAGAATATTATTTTTTGTTAAATATCAATCATTTACAAAAAAAGGAGTATATTCGATTACTAATTAACACTAACATATATGAGAAAAACTCTACTGTCGGTATTCTGTTTATTTTCTATGTATGGACTATCAGCACAACAGAATGTATTATGGGAAAAGTCTATAGGAGGAGAGCAAGCAGAATATCTTTATAATGCTATTTCTACACCTGATTATGGATTCTTGATTTTAGGTAGTTCTGCTTCTGATACAACAGGAGATATCCAAAAGAAAAATCAAGGAAGTTTAGATTATTTCATTTGGAAAATGGATGAAAATGGGAAGCAAGAATGGCAAAATTCTTTTGGTGGAAACGGTTCTGATTTCTTGTATTCGGCTAAACCTACTGCTGATGGTGGATACATTTTAGCTGGAGCTTCTACTTCTTCTAAATCAGGAGATAAAACAAGTGATAATCAAGGTAACGAAGATATTTGGATTATAAAACTTGATGCACAGGGAAAACTACAATGGCAAAATTCTTTTGGAGGAAATGGAAATGATATTCCAGTTGATGTGATTAGAACCAATGATGGTGGTTATTTAATTGCTTCAAATTCCAATTCTGTTTCATCTGAACTAAAGAAAAGTAAACATTTTGGAGGAAATGATTATTATATCATCAAGCTAAATGAAAAAGGAAAAATCCAATGGGAAAAATCTTATGGAGGGATTTTTGATGATAAAATAAAATCTGTTGTCGAAACAAAATCTGGTTTTCTCTTAATTGGAAATTCTAATTCTCCTGCTTCAGGAAATAAATCAACCGATCAAACTTCAAATGCAACTTGGATTATTCAGATAGATCAAAAAGGAGAAATTATTTCAGAGAATAATCTTGGTTTAAATTCAGAAAATCAATTAATATCATTTCAAGAAAACGAACATAATTTCATTTTTTCTGTGAATGAAAAGACTGAAAAAATATTTAAACCAAAAGTGATTCAGACTGATTTTGATTTAAGAGTTCAAAAAAAGACAGAATTAGAGATAAAGGATAATTTAGCCATTACAGAAGTTAAATTAATTGATAATAAATTTCTTCTTACAGCCAATCAAATTACCTCTTTAGATCAATTAAAAAGTAACAATCATTCTATCGAGAGTTACTACATCACGCTATCTTTTGATCAAAATGGTTCAGAGATTTGGAACAAGAAATTTGGAGGAAAAGGTTTCAATTATCTCGAAAAAGCAATCACCACTCGTGATGGCTCAATCATTCTATTTGGAAACTCTACTCAACAAGCCAAAGGAAACAAAGGTCAATCCGATTTTTATTTAGTGAAATTAGGAAAAGAAGGTGATGATATCAAACGAGTATACATCGAAGCTTATCCAAATCCTACAAAAGATATTGTGAATGTTTTAATTAACAAAGAGTTTGAAAAAGCATCGATTGAGATATATAATTTAGTTGGACAACATTTTCAAAGTAAAGAAGTAAAATACCGTTCTACACCAATTTCGTTAGGGAATTATCCAGCTGGTGTTTACATCCTAAAAATCAACACAGACAACCAAACTGAATCTATTAAAATTATTAAAAAGTAACTTATGAAGAAGATTTACTTAGTATTTAGTTTAATATTAATAAATAATTTGAATGCACAAATTAAAGATTATGAGAAATTTATTCCAAAATCTCCTGAAATTTCAACCATAGGAAAATACATTGATAAACCAATATCATTAAGCTCAGGTAGTGTTGATTTTCAAATTCCTATTGAAGAAATCAAAGTTGATAATAACATTAGTATCCCTATAATTTTAAAATATAATACTGAAGGGATAAAAGTAAATGATCAAGCAACTAGTATTGGTCTTGGTTGGAGTTTATCAACAACTTCTTTCATTACAAGAAATATAAGAAGCTTACCTGATAATTATAATATAAATTTAAAAGTTGATATAAATCGTATAACAGAAGGATTAAATAGTAACCCAGGAAGTGCTTCAGCTCATTGGTTAGAAGGAGCTACAGAAACGGGAATAGATAGCGAGCCTGATGAATATATTGTTAATATTTTTGGCACGAACTTTCATTTTTATTACAATTATCAAACAAATAAATTTCAAACTACTCCTAATAATGATTTTATCATAATTGGAACAATAAATAACGGGAATATTCAATTTTTTAATATCATTGATAATAAAGGAAATGAATATTTTTTTAATACTACTACATTTATTCCAAACACCACATTTATTAGTGAACAAGGAGGCTCACCTGGCTCAAATTCTGGCTACAGAAATACATGGTATCTTTCTAAGATAATAACGAAAGACAATACTGTAGTAGAATTAAATTATGAAGAAAATTTTTCGAATACGAGCTCTTTTGAAAATGTCAATCATACATCACAATATATGTATGTAAGCTCAACTAACAACTTTTTAGGAGATGTTTCAAGTCCTTATGCTATTCTAGCTAATGGTGCTAATAATGGCTATATTAAGATTGGAAGTAAATATCCTATTTCTGATGATTTAGTTAATAATCATAAAATAGATATTGTAAATAATATTTATTCTGTATCAAATTATAATGATTTAATATTAAGTCAGATAAAAATAAATAATAAAAAAAGGGTTGAATATGTTAAAAGTTCAACACTTCGTGAAGATTTAAATTCATATAAACTAGAAAGTATTAAAATCCTTGATACAAATGAAAATATAATTAAATCCTTTGACCTGAACCAATCTTATTATAATCAAGAATATACAAATTCTAGATTAGATTGTTCAAA
>NZ_JAOCDJ010000056.1:0-11144 GCF_029840885.1 Empedobacter sp. GD03861 | reverse complement strand
GGTGGCTGGTTATATTTAAATTTCATTATTCCATCTTGGTATTTTACCATAAATTTCTAAATGTTTATGTAAAATTTTATTTTCGATTACTTTCGGACAATCTATGTATTTTTCGTCGTGAGTTACATACCAATAAATGTCTAAAGCTTCAATTTTTTCAAATTCCATAACGGTTTTCCACGAATTTCTTCTTGGTTGTCCAAATTGTTTTCCGTTTACTAATCTATCTTTTATACCTCCAATTCCTGCTTTTCTAACAAATAAAGTTCCATCTTGTTTTATTTCGCCTGAACGACCAATATAAACAAGTTCAATTTTTCCGTTTTTTAATGCGTAAATTAAATAAACTCCACTTTTGTCAGTTGGTGCATTACAAACTTCTCTTAATTTGTCAGTTGGTTTAAAGAAAAAATGGTTGTTATTTTTATATTTAGTTAATTCGTCAAACATCTTTTTGAATTATAAGTTATTTTTAAAATTATCAAGTATTACTTTATTTGGACTATTAAATAATGCAAAGATATTGTCAGAATTTGCAGTTGAAACAGCATTAATTTTTACTTTTTCTCCACTTTCAGTTAAAGTGATACTGATTTCGCCCCAAACTGTCAGTTTTTTATAATTTGCTGTGATTTGGTTCAATACACTATTTGTATTAATTGAAGTAAATTCTCCTTTTTTAAGAGCATTTTCAACTTTTGCCTTTAAATCTTCCAAAGTTCCGTTTACTTCAAAATTTTCTTCTTTACTTTTTCTTATTGCCATAATATTGTTTTTTGCGTTTCGTTCGGATTAACTTGCCACCAACTCTCAAATATACGCAACTTTCTATAAGAACCAAATAAAAAGTTAAAATAAACGCTATTTACTGAAAGTGAGTAAATTAATCATGATAATTAATTGCGTATTTAGTATTTATTATAGAAATTTTGTGTAATTTTATATTTGTTACAATACAAAATACGAATTTTATGGACGCAAATAATATTGTTAAATTTAATTATTTGAATTATCAATTCTCGCAGGGAATTCATAAGGAGAAAAAAGTTATTTGGATTCATTTTCCCTATAATGCAGTACTGATAAGTCAGCTTAAAAATGTGGTAAACGTAAATTGGAGTCAATCAGTTAGAAAATGGTATGTAGCAGATACGCAGCAATCAAGGAAGTTGTTTAATTTGCCGGTAAAACATTCTGCTAAAAGTTCCCTTACACAGGTTGCCAGCATTAATCAAATAGAGCTTAAACGCTATACCGATCAACTAAAGCTGAAAGGATATAGTGTAAATACCATTAAAACATATACAACCGAATTTATTCAACTGCTTAAACTTCTTAAGACCTATCCCGTGTACGATTTGTCTACAGAAAAACTTCGTGGATATTTTCTTTATTGTATAGATACCTTAAAATTATCCGAAAATCTAATCCACAGCCGTATGAATGCTGTTAAGTTTTATTTTGAACAGGTTTTGTATCGTGAACGATTTTTTATGGATATTCCTCGGCCTAAAAAACCAAGTATTTTACCCAAGGCTATTTCAACGCACGATATTAAAAAAATGCTTAAAACTATTGAGAATAAAAAGCATTTGCTGTTGCTTAAAATGTGCTACGGTATGGGATTGCGTGTGAGTGAATTGGTACATCTTAAAGTTACCGATATTGATAGTAAGCGTATGCAGGTGCTAATTTGCGCAGGAAAAGGTAAAAAAGATCGGTATGCCGTTTTGCCTGAATCGGTTTTAGAAGAATTACGAGCTTATTATAAAGAATACCGACCAAAAACGTATTTGTTCGAAGGGCAAAGTGGTGCACAATATTCGGTTCGATCGGTTCAGCAAGTATTTAAAAATGCCATGAAAAAAGCCAATATAAATAAAAAAGTAGGGGTCCACAGCCTGCGACATTCGTATGCCACGCATCTTATTGAACAAGGAACCGATATTAGATTTGTGCAAGATTTATTAGGTCATAAAGATATTAAAACTACCATGATTTACACCGGTTTAACCGATGCAGCCAAACGAAAAATCATCAGTCCGTTAGATCATTTGTAGAAAAAATGAAATTTTAATCTCTAAATAAACAAATTCATTAGAAGTGACGAATGATAAACTTAATTGGTTAACCATTAACTTAAATGGAGGTTGTATGCACTAAAATGCACTTTTTCTATATCGGTTGTATATCCATTCTATATCCACGCTATATCCATTCTATATGGTTTGTTCGATGCTCGTATATCGAAGAATTAATTCCCCATTAGACAAAAAAAGTAACTATTTAGCTAAAAAAGACAATTTATTACAGCAATGAGGAGCAACAATTTATTTTTTTATGATTTTAGAGTGGTATTGATTTGAGTTTACATTGATGAAATAAACACCAGTCGTAAGGTGTTCTAAATTTATTTGCGAGACAGCTGTTTGAAATTTTTTATCATAAACCTGCACTCCTACTTCATTGTATATGGTAATTCTTGGCTGCTGCAAAGTCTGAGAAAAATAAAGGTAGTTCTTTACTGGATTTGGGTACACTTGCAAAGTTGAAATAGTATGATCTGTTGTAGTCAACTTCTCTTGTGCTTGAGAAAAATGCAATAAAGTCGCCAAAGCTCCTTTCGCTACTTCTGTCAAATAATTCAAATCCATATTATCGATTATATCTTGAGCAGTATGTGCATAAGGCGTTTCATTCTTTTCAAAAAGTCCAGTTATAGGATAACCAACTGCCTGAAAAGGCATATAATCGGAACTATAAGCATTCGAAATTTCAGTTTTTAGAGTTGTATACAATGGAAAAATATTCGCCATTTTATTGGTTAATTCAGCTGAAATAGCATTATTAGATGTTGGATTACTTTCATCTTGCTCACAAACAATTGTCGAATTTACCTTATTCGCCACTCCTCCTACCTCATCAATATTCAGAACAGCTTTAATTTTTAAATTCTGAGGAACTGCAATTTGATTTACATACGCCTGACTTCCGATTAAACCTCGTTCTTCCCCTGTAAAATGAATAAATTTTATCGAATAATCTGTGTCAATATCTTTTATTAATCGAGCAATTTCTAATAAAATAACCGTTCCCGAGCCATTATCATTCGCTCCAGGTCCATTTAATGTATCATAATGACCATCGATGATAATAAATTCGTCAGGATATTTTTTACCAATTTTTGTCACAATCAAATTATTCCCAACATTTCCGTATACATTAACCGATTGTTTTTCTATACTGGTATAACCATAAGCCGTATAATAAGATTTCAACCATGTAAATGCATTTTCGTGAGCAGAAGATCCAACAGTTTTAATTCCGAAATCTTGAAATTTTTGCAATTTCTGATGCACAGAATCGTATTTCACTTGTTCGACAACTGATTGATAAAATGGATTTAACTCTTGAGCAGTCGCATTGATAGAAAAGACTAATAATGGTAGAAATATATACTTCATATCATTTAAAATAATTAACCAAGATTAAAACGTAAAAGATTAAAAATTATTCAAAATTGTTTTTAATTCTTCAATACTTTCTGTTGCTTTTTTCTTGATATGCGTAATAGATGAATTGGTATACGTATCTGATGGATCGATATAGATAATTGGCACATTTGTTTTTGTATAATCTTTGAGCGAAGCAGCTGGATACACTTGCATTGACGTTCCAATAATCACCAAAATATTTGCTGTTAAAACCTCATCAATCGCATTTTCTATTTCTGGGACCATTTCGCCGAACCATACAATATGCGGACGGAGTTGATTTCTATCTTCCGCCAAATCTCCAAGTTTGATATCTTCATTCCAATCAATAATTAGATTTTCGTCTTTTTCGCTTCGCGCTTTTCTCAATTCACCATGCAAATGAATAATTTTAGACGAACCTGCTCTTTCGTGCAAATCATCAACATTTTGAGTGATAATTACAACTTCAAAATCATTTTCTAACTCTTTCAGAAAAAAATGCGCCGCATTGGGTTCAACATCGAACAATTGTTTTCGACGCTGATTATAAAAGTCTTGAACCAATTTAGGATTTCTTTGATAACCTTCAATAGAAGCAACTTCCATAATATCATGATTTTCCCACAAACCGTTGGCATCTCGAAAAGTTGAAATTCCGCTCTCTGCACTAATTCCAGCTCCCGTTAAAACGACTAACTTCTTTTTCATTTCGAATGTATTAATTGAAGTAAATATAACTTTATAAAACAACAAAACTCCATTTATAGAAATGGAGTTTCGGTTTTATTTTATTTTTTTTAATTCATCTAATTTGACTAGACACATAATACTAAATGTTGCAAACATGGTCAACGTAAGAATTGCTGCATTAATTATCATAAGCTTTGTTTTAATTGGGTTATTAATTTGAATTAAAGTTACTTCAAATCATTTCTTTCGAAAAGTATTTCATTAAGAAATAACGACTTAACTCACTTATTTTTAATGAATAAACATTAACTTCAAGACATAAAAAAACCTCAATTGGGAACAACTGAGGTCTTTCTCTACTAAAACTTAAGTACCATGAAAACTCAACTAACTTATATAAAGACTAGTACTTGCCTTAGATTTATCAAACGATATACCAAATTAAATTTCAATATGTTAAAAATAAAAAGCAGCCAATAAATTGACTGCTTTAAATAATTTGTATTAAAATATACTTAGAAAGTGTATTTATTTTCTTTGATTAAAAGATCTGCAATTTCAGTTTTTAAGTTAACTACGTTTGGATATTCGTTGTAACGTGTAAATCTTCTTAAACCAGACAACATCATGCGTTGCTCATCTCCTTCTGTGAAAGAAACAATTCCGCGCGTCGCTTCTGTTTTAATAATCTCCACCGATCTGAATAATTGTAATTGAACTAATTTTTCTGCATTTTTCACTGCATCAGCACCTTTTACATTTGCAATTTTTTCTGCACGTAACATCGCCGATTCTACCATATAAATTTCTTGCATAATACGAGAAGCCGCAATAATCAACTGTTGGTGTTGCTCTAATTCTGCACCAAACTTTTGCAAAGCAGAACCTGCAACCATAAAGAACGCTTTCTTAAGATTTGCAATAATTTCTTTTTCTTGCGCAAATAATTCTGAATAATCTGGGACATCAAAAGAAGGAATAGACATTAATTCGTTCGCCACATTCATTGCAGGAGACATTAAATCTAATTTTCCTTTGAATGCACGTTTTACTAACATCGAAACACATAATAAGGTATTGATTTCGTTTGTTCCTTCGTAAATTCTAGAAATACGTGCATCTCTCCAAGCTGCTTCCATTGGCATTTCTTTCGAATATCCCATTCCTCCGTAAATCTGAATTCCTTGATCCGCAGAAATTTGAGCAGCATCAGAAATCCAAACTTTTAAAATAGAAGCTTCGATTGCATACTCTTCGATACCTTTTAATTCCGCTTCATTATGAGGCATTCCTTTTGCCATGTTATCTTCGATTGCATCTTGTACATCTTTCGCTGCACGATACGCACCAGCTTCTGAAGTAAACGCAGAAACAGCCATATCAGCTAATTTCTCTTTAATCGCACCAAATGTATTGATTGATGTATTGAATTGTTTACGTTCTGAAGAATATTGTAACGAATAATCTAAAATACGACGTTGCGCATCTAAACATGCTGCTCCTAATTTGATACGACCAACATTCAATGCATTCATCGCAATTTTGAATCCTCCGTTTCTTTCTCCTAATAGATTTTCTACTGGAACACGAACTTCATTAAAGAAAACTTGACGTGTTGATGAAGAAACAATTCCTAATTTATCTTCTTCTTCTCCTAATGAGAATCCAGCACCAGCTTTATCTTTTTCTACAATGAAACCTGTGATATTTTTATCATCATCAATACGTGCAAAAACAATGAATAAATCAGCAAAACCTGCATTTGTAATCCACATTTTTTGACCTGTGATGATATATTCTTTACCATCTTCTGATAAAACAGCTTTTGTTTTTCCTGAATTTGCATCAGAACCTGCTTCTGGCTCCGTTAAACAGTAAGATGCAAACCATTCTCCTGTTGCTAATTTTGGTAAATATTTTTGTTTTTGTTCTTCTGTTCCGTACAATAAAATTGGCATTGTTCCAATTCCAGTATGTGCTCCAAAAGCTGTTGCTAACGAACCTGTTGCTCCTGAAATATAGTCACACACTAACATTGTTGTAACGAATCCCATTCCCATTCCACCATATTCTTCTGGAACAGAAATTCCTAATAAACCTAATTCACCAATTTTACGCATTAATTCTTCAATCAACGCATAATCTTTTTTCTCAATTTGGTGTTTCTTAGGCACTACTTCTTTATCGATAAACTCTTTTGCAGATTGCAAAATCATTTGTTGTTCTTCTGATAAATCTTCGTAAGTGAAAATATCATTATAAGAGGCATCTTTAATTAAATATTGACCTCCGATTAATCTATTTGGATTTGTAGACATATTTTTTTGTTGTTTAGATATTAGATTTTATTTTAGATATTCGAAAATTGAAGCTGCTCCTTGTCCTGTACCAACACACATGGTTACCATTCCATATTTCGCTTTACGCGCTTCCATTTCATGTAACAATTGCACGGTTAATTTCGTACCCGAACATCCAAGTGGATGCCCTAAAGCAATTGCACCTCCGTTTACATTGACGATATCAGGATTAAGATTCAACTCGCGCATAATTGCAACTGATTGAGAAGCGAAGGCTTCATTCAATTCGATTAACTGAATATCTTCTAATTTCATTCCTGCTTGTTCTAATGCTTTTGGAATTGCAAATAAAGGTCCAATTCCCATAATACGAGGTGCTAAACCTACCGTAGAATATGCAACTAAGCGTGCAACTGGCTCAAGACCTAATTCTTTCACCATATCTTCTGACATTACCATAACGAAAGCTGCTCCGTCCGACATTTGAGAAGAGTTACCTGCTGTAACTGAACCTCCTTGCGCAAAAACAGGACGTAATTTTGCTAAACCTTCGATAGATGTATCCGCACGTGGACCTTCGTCTACTTTGAAATCAATTTTCTTTGTTTGAACTTTTTCTTTATCATCTAAGAAATTAAATTCAACATCAATCGGAACGATTTGAGATGCAAATTTTCCTTCAGCATTTGCTTTTAATGCTTTTTGATGCGAATTGAATGCAAATAAATCTTGATCCTCACGAGACACTTTAAATTCTTTTGCAACTTCTTCCGCTGTTAATCCCATTCCCCAATAATAATCTGGATGATCTTTCGCTAAATCTGTTTCTGGAATTGGTTTGTAACCTCCCATCGGGATATACGACATCGATTCTGCACCACCAGCAATGATACATTCTGCCATTCCTGTTCTAATTTTAGCAGCCGCCAAAGCAATTGCTTCTGATCCTGAAGCACAATAACGATTTACTGTAACACCTGGAACTTTGTCTGTGTCTAATCCCATTAATGAGATAAGACGTGCCATATTCAATCCTTGTTCTGCCTCTGGCATTGCACATCCAACGATTAGATCGTCGATACGTGTTGGATCTAAAGTTGGATAATCTTGCATTAAGCGCTTGATTACTGTAGCTGCCATTTCATCTGGACGTGTAAAACGCAATGTTCCTTTTGGCGCTTTTCCTACAGCTGTTCTATATCCTGTAACTATATATGCTTGTTTCATTTTTTTAAAGTATTATTAGATTGTACAATGTAAAATGTATGATGTACAAAGTATTTAATTATAGTTCTGAATTAATTTGACCAACATATTCTGTATATGTTTTAAATCTTTTAATAAATTATCCGAAATCTCTACTTGAATAAATTCTAAATCTCTTGCTAAAATAATTTGACATTCCAATTCGAAAGACGAACCTAAAGCTATATTGAGAAAATTAATAAATTGAGCATTCGAATTTCGACCAGCACCTTCTGCAATATTTGAAGCTATCGATACGCAAGCTCTTCTTGATTGAGAGGTCAAACCATAAATCTCACTTTTAGGATAATTTGAAGTAATCTCATAAAACCTTTTCGTAAAATTCATTGTTTTTTGCCAAACGATTAACTCTTTAAAATCATGCATAAATACTTTTTACATGTTACTTTTTACTTAATACAAATATTAATTACGCAACGGTTTACCTGTTTTTAACATATGCTGAATACGCTCTAATGTTTTTCTTTCTCCACAAAGAGATAAGAATGTTTCGCGCTCTAAGTCTAACAAGTATTGTTCTGAAACATAAGTTGATTCAGACAAATTACCACCTGTCATTACATATCCTAATTTATTCGCAATTAAACGATCATGATCCGAAGCAAAACGTCCAGCAACCATAGAATCTGTTCCAACATAGAACATTCCCATTGCTTCTTTTCCTAACACTTCTACTTTACGTTGAATTGGTTGTGTATAACCTGCTTCTGCCATAATAATTGCATGTTTCTTCGCTTCTGCAATTTGACGTTCGGCATTTACTACAACAATATCTTGCTCACGAATAATTCCCATATTCTTCGCTTCATAAGCTGAAGTTGCCACTTTCGCAGTTGCGATATTCATGAAATTATCACGTAAATGATTTACTTTTACATCATCTTTTAAAGCGAATTCAGTTGCACGGCGCGCAAATTCTTTCGAACCTCCACCACCTGGGATTAATCCAACTCCAACCTCAACCAAACCAATGTAAGTTTCGGCAGCAGCTACAATTTTATCCGCATGCATTGACATTTCGCAACCTCCACCAAGCGTCATTCCGTGAGGAGCAACAACAACTGGAATAGATGAATAACGAACACGCATCATTGTATCTTGGAACATTTTGATTGCCATATTCAATTCCCACCAATCTTGTTCTGCAGCCATCATCATAATCATGGCTAAATTAGCTCCAACAGAGAAATTGTCTCCTTGGTTCCCAATTACAACTCCACGATAATCTTTTTCTGCTAACTCGATTCCTTTATTGATTCCTTGTAAAACTCCTCCTCCAAGAGAATTCATTTTAGAACGGAACTCAATATTGATGATTCCATCTCCTAAATCTTGAATAGATATTTCTTGGTTTGACCAGATTTCATTTGTTTTTCTGATGTTATCTAAAATAATAAATGCATCTTGACCTGGAATTAATTCGAATTGTTTTGATGATTGATTATAGAATAATTTCTTACCATTTTCGATTTTATAAAAAGAATCTGCACCTGAAGCAGCTAATTCTTTTACCCAATCCGAAACCTTGAAACCTTCTGATTCTACTAATTGAATTCCGTTTTGTAACCCAACCAAGTCCCATGTTTCAAATGGACCATATTTCCAAGCGTAACCTGTTTTTAAAGCGTCATCAATTGGATAAAGTACATCTGTAATTTCTGGAACACGTTGAGAAACGTAAGCGAATAATGAAGCAAAATGTTTGCGAATCAATTCTCCAGCCTTACCAGAATCTTTCAATAAAATACCTAATTTATTACGCATAGATCCTGCATTTTTAGCAGTTTCTACAGCTGTAACTTTTGCACGTTCCATTGGACGATACTCTAACGTATCAAGATTTAAGGCAAAACGATTGGTATTCCCTTCT
Source organism: Empedobacter sp. GD03861 (assembly GCF_029840885.1). Taxonomy (NCBI): domain Bacteria; kingdom Pseudomonadati; phylum Bacteroidota; class Flavobacteriia; order Flavobacteriales; family Weeksellaceae; genus Empedobacter; species Empedobacter sp. GD03861. The sequence continues at coordinate 1,542 of NZ_JAOCDJ010000056.1, read as the reverse complement.
TTATCAATTTCTTTATAATAGAAACCTTTTTTCGCTTTATCTCCTAAGAATTTATTTTCGATTAAGAAATCCAAGAATTTTGAATCTTTCAAACCTTGGATCATTTCGTCATTTGGCGCATTTTGCTGTAAACCTTTTGTTACATTATATGCTGTATCCAAACCAACCAAATCACCCAATTTGAATGTTCCCGTTTTTGGACGACCCAAAATAGAACCTGTCAAAGTATCAACTTCTTCAATCGTTAATCCAATTTCTTGCGCCAATTCCATCACTTTCGCCATCGAGTAAACTCCTACTCTATTCCCGATAAAACCTGGCGTATCTTTACATAAAACTGGTGTTTTACCTAAAAATAAAGATGCATAGTTTTGGAAAAACTCAACAACAGATTTATCTGTTTGAGGAGTTGGGATAATTTCGAATAATTTTAAGTAACGTGGCGGATTGAAGAAATGCGTTCCGCAGAAATGTTTCTGAAAATCATCTGAACGACCTTCAGCCATCAAATGAATTGGAATACCAGAAGTATTAGAAGTGACTAAAGTTCCTGGTTTACGGAAGTTATCTACACGCTCAAAAATAGATTGTTTAATATCCAATCTTTCGATCACAACCTCTATTACCCAATCCGAGTTTTTAATCTTCTCGAAATCATCATCAAAATTCCCTACAGTTATACGAGAAGCAAATGCTTTGTCATAAATTGGTGAAGGATTGCTTTTTAAAGCAGCATCTAAGTGAGTTTGAGCAGTTCTGTTACGAACTACTTTACTCTCTAAAGTAAGTCCTTTCGCTTGCTCTTGTGGTGTAAGCTCGCGAGGAACCATATCTAACATCAAGACTTCGACTCCGATATTTGCAAAATGACATGCAATACCAGAACCCATCACTCCTGATCCTAATACAGTTACGTGTTTAACGTGTCTTCTCATAATTGTTTTTAAATATTTTTTTGTCCGATATTAATTGGTTAATCTTATAAATCACTTCCAAGAAAATTTGCATTTTCTCTGGTTCGATGTGATTATTAATTGATTCATTAAATTGCAAAACAAAATGTTTTGAAATATCTCTCATTCTTAATCCTTCTTCAGTCAAAGTGATCAACACACTTCTCCCATCTTCTGGATTTGGTTTTCGAACGATAAAATTTCTTGCTTCTAAGTTTTTTAATGTTCTCGACAAGCTTGTTGGCTCTATTCCCATCTTTGGTCCTAGCGACGTACTTGGCGTACCTCCTTTCGGATCTATTGATAATAATGTAAAGGCATACACCATTGTAGAATCGTAAGCAACTGCTTGCTCATTATACATTTTCTGAACTGACAACCATGTTGAACGCAATAAATAATCTATCGTTAAATCTTCTCTTAACATATTTTAGTGTATGTCTAACAAATATAATCTTTTTTTATTATGCAAGCATAACAAAGTTTTAAAATTTAATTTTGTTTAACAAATAATGATTCAATTTACTATTTCTCAATGAAATGTAACTTTAAATTATGATTAATAAAATAAATAGTATGATTAAATAAT
>NZ_JAOCDJ010000055.1:0-11336 GCF_029840885.1 Empedobacter sp. GD03861 | reverse complement strand
GCCTGTCGAAGAATCTTTATTATGAGATACTGAAACGAGTTCAGGATGACTATTTTTTAATTCTATTCTCGATACAATTTTTCTTTATTTTCATTTCGAAAAATCACTCGAATTGACGAATTATTGTCATTCTGAGTTTATCGAAGAATCTTTTTCTAAATTTTTTAATTAAAAAAGCTAAATCATTTTTCTTTTTTAAAACGGAATTTGAAGTTTGAGCAGCTTATTTTGATTTCTTGTTTTAATCATTTTTTTCAAATCATTTTGACTTGATTTTTTAGTTTAAACTTTTGAAATCAATCATCAACTAAAGTTTCAAATTCAGGTTTTAAGCAAGTTTTTGATCTTATTTCAAATTTATTTCTACGAAATAAACTTTCTATTCGAAAAGAAAACTTTTTAGCTTTTTTTGTTTCCAATGGTGCCCTTTCGGGCGATAAAAAACAGATTAAAAGTCTGATTTTAATGATTACTCTAACCAACTGAGTTATTTCAGTTTACTGAAAGTAGGAATCGAACCTACGACCCATCATTAATGATTGCTATACCGCTTAGCTATTCCAATCGAAATTGAAAATGGGATTCGAACCCATGTGCATCATTGGGATTTTAATTATTCAGAATAGAAGTGATGAAGCATTTTCTACTACAATGCTATACTGAAACATTTGTCAAGGAACAATTAAAATCGTTTGGTTGTTAAACCTTTGACAAAGTTGGAGTAGAAGTGTGCGAATGAATTGCGCAATAAAATATTTTTTCGAAATAATTTGTAAATGATGATGAATAGAGGATTTTATATTGAAAATATTTTGAATAAAAGTTGAAATAAAAATTTCTACGCAAATAGATTGCGTACTTTGAATTGAAATTTGTAGTATTGAACAAAGAAATCAACCATGGCAACCAATAAAATTGCATTAATACGTTATCAAACGATTGATAAATGTCTTCAAAATCATTTCAGAAAATGGACATTAGAAGATTTGATAGAAAAAGTTTCGGAAGCTTTGTATGAATATGAAGGAATAACTTCTGGTGTTTCGAAACGTACAATTCAGGGCGACATTCAGGTGATGCGAAGTGATAAATTGGGTTATAATGCGCCAATTGTTGTTCGAGAAAAAAAGTTTTATGAATATGAAGATCATGACTATTCGATTCATAATTCACCAGTTTCTTCTGCTGATTTAGATAAAATGAAAGAAGTGATTTCGGTAATGAAACAATTGAATGGGTTTAATTATTTTGATGATATGAACGAGATTATTACGCGTCTCGAAAATAATTTATCCAAACAAACGCATCAACAACCAAATTATATTCAGTTTGAGGAAAATCCATTGTTAAAAGGTTTGGAGCATTTGAATCGATTGTATCAAGCAATAGTGAAGAAGCAACCTCTGTTGATTTCGTATCAATCATTCAAAGCAAAAAATCAAGAACCAAAACAACAAGTTTATTATCCGTATTTGTTGAAAGAATACCGTAATCGCTGGTTTTTATTGGCTAAATCGAGAAAAGATAAAAATTTGTATACGTTGGCTTTGGATAGAATTGTTGAGTTTTATGAATTGGCAAATGAACCTTTTGTAGATGAGCAAGAAATTAATTTTGATACGTATTATAACAATGCGATTGGCGTAACGAAAAGTGTGAAAGAAAGGGAGCAGCGTGTTGTTTTTCGTGTGAATAAAAAATTAGCGCCCTATGTGGTGACAAAACCAATTCATGCGACGCAAAAAGTGTTGGAAGTGACGGACGAAGGAACTTTATTTTCGATAGAAGTTGTACATAATTTTGAGTTGGAACGAGAACTTTTAGGATTTGGAGAAGAAATAGAAATTCTTGCTCCAAGATTAGTGAAAAAAAGAATCAAAACACGATTAGAAAAAGCATTAGAAAAATATAAAAAATAGAATTTCTTTCATACATTTAATTCATTAAAAACTACCTTAAATGATATGGAATAAAAAATTGATGACACTTTTGAGTGTTTTTTTATTAAGCTTTTCGACAAGTTTGTTTGCGCAGAAAGCAAGTAATTCTGTGAAGAAATATATTTATTTAACTTTTGATGATGGACCTTTGAATGGAAGTGAAAATATTGATGAGGTTTTCAAAAATGAGAAGTTAAAAGTGACTGTTTTTCTTGTTGGAGAACATGTGGAAAAAAATAAAACAATGACGGATTATTTTAAATATTACGAAGATAATCCGTATATCGAAGAGTGTAATCATAGTTGGACGCATGCAAATGATCAGTACAAAAAGTTTTATAGTAACGAGCAAACGTCGGTTGCGGATATTTTGAAAAATCAATCGACCTTAAAATTACAAGATAAAATTGTTCGTTTACCCGGAAGAAACATGTGGAGATTGGATGGGAAATCGAAGAATGATGGAGCTTCAGGAGTGCAAACGGCTGATGGTTTAGCGAAGTTAGGATATAAAGTTATTGGTTGGGATTTGGAATGGGCGCATCATGCAAAAGATGGAACACCAGTGCAATCTGTTCAAGCGATTTATAAACAAATTGTTAATCAATTAGAATCAAATAAAACCTTTACAAAGAATAATATAGTTGTGTTGATTCATGATGAAATGTTTCAGAATAAATGGGAAGAGTCCGAATTGAAACAATTGGTTGATCTTCTTAGAAAACATGATAATTATATTTTTGAGCAAATAAAATTTTATCCTCAATAAACCTTTATAAAATACAAAAGCTGTCCAAATTTGGACAGCTTTTTATATGTAGTAATTTGTATAAATTAGTCTCCCATCATTCCTCCAACTAAAGAATTGACAACCGCTAAAACAATACCAAATAATAATGCGTACCAGAATCCGTCAACATGGAAACTATCTCCCATAATTGCGCTTGCTAATAAGATAATGATTGCTGTAATCACAAAAGAAAATAATCCTAATGTTAAGATTGTTACAGGTAAACTAATAAAGTTTAAAATTGGTTTTACAACTGCGTTTAAAAGTCCAATAACAAGTGCAACGATGATCGCAGAACCATATCCTTTCACAGATACTCCAGGTAAAATGTTAGCAAGTCCGAAAACAACTAATGCTGATACCAAAAGGTTAATAATAAAGCCCATAATTTGTATTTTTTTAGATTAATATTTCCAATTAAAATCAAAAGCTTTGCCAAATTGTTAAAAATTTTAATAAAAATAAAAAAAGCTCAGAAATTTCTGAGCTTTAGTATTATTGTATTGAGAAGATATTCTTTTTATAATTGTTCAAAAAGATATTTCATGTTGACTTCTTTGTCGATAATTTGAGCTAACTCATTAATATTAACACGTTTTTGCTCCATTGTATCACGGTAACGTAAAGTAACAGAATTATCGTTTAATGAATCGTGGTCAACAGTGATACAGAAAGGTGTTCCAATCGCATCCATACGACGGTAACGTTTACCGATAGTATCTTTTTCTTCGTACATTACGTTGTAATCTAAACGTAATTTTTTCAAAATTTCTTTCGCTAATTCAGGTAAACCATCTTTTTTAACTAATGGTAAAACAGCAGCTTTAATTGGCGCTAATGCAGCTGGTAAAGATAATACAACACGTTCTGATCCATCTTCTAAAACTTCTTCTTTCAATGAATTTGAGAAAACTGCTAAGAACATACGATCCAAACCTACAGAAGTTTCTACCACGTAAGGTGTGTACGATTCGTTTGTTTCGTTATCGAAATATTGAATTTTTTTACCTGAATGTTGTTCGTGAGCTTTCAAATCGAAATCTGTACGAGAGTGAATTCCTTCTAATTCTTTGAATCCGAATGGGAATTTAAACTCAATATCAGCAGCAGCATTTGCATAGTGCGCTAACTTTTCGTGGTCGTGGAAACGGTAATTTTCATTTCCTAAACCTAATGTTTGATGCCAACGTAAACGTGTTTCTTTCCATTTTTCGTACCAATCTAACTCAGTTCCTGGTTTTACGAAAAATTGCATTTCCATTTGTTCAAACTCACGTTGACGGAAAATAAATTGACGTGCAACAATCTCATTACGGAAAGCTTTACCAATCTGAGCAATTCCGAAAGGTAATTTCATACGTCCAGATTTTTGTACGTTCAAGTAATTTAAGAAAATACCTTGAGCCGTTTCTGGGCGCAAATATAAATCCATTGCCTGATCAGCTGTTGCACCTAATTTTGTTCCGAACATCAAGTTGAATTGACGAACTTCTGTCCAGTTTTTAGAACCAGTTACAGGATCAGCAATTTCTAATTCTTCAATCAAAGCTTTTACATCATCTAAATCTTCGTTTTCCAAAGATTTTCCCATGCGCGCTAAAATTGTATTGATTTGATTTTGATATTCTACAACACGAGGATTTGTCGCAACAAATTGATCTTTATCAAAAGCATCACCGAAACGTTTTGCAGCTTTTGCAACTTCTTTCTCGATTTTACCTTCAATTTTTGCACAATGATCTTCAATTAAAACATCGGCACGGTAACGTTTTTTAGAATCTTTGTTATCAATCAAAGGATCATTAAACGCGTCAACGTGGCCCGAAGCTTTCCAAGTAGTAGGGTGCATAAAAATAGCAGAATCAATGCCGACAATATTTTCGTGCATTTGTACCATTGCTTTCCACCAATATTGTTTGATGTTATTTTTTAGCTCAGCTCCGTTTTGACCATAATCGTAAACGGCTGATAATCCATCATAAATCTCACTCGATTGAAAAATGAAACCATATTCTTTCGCATGAGAAACTACTTTCTTGAAAATATCTTCTGACATAATTAATTGTGTGTTCTTATTTAAAGTGCAATTTTAGTGATTTTTGATGACTATTGAGGTATATTTTGATAAAATCGTAAGGCTTTAATCGCTTATTCTATTTTTTGAGAAGATTATTAACAAAATGATTGATTTTATTATTCGACTTATTTCAATTTCAATCAAAAAAAAACATACTTTTAAATCATAAAAAAAAGATAACCCTATGAAAAAAATTATTCTTCCTGTTCTATTATTAAGTTTTGTTACAAGTTGTAATTCTAATAATTCATCTAGTTCATCAACAGAAAATAAAATTGAAAGTGAAGTGAAAGATTCGGTTAAAGAATCGGATGTTAATTATAATGTTGCGCTTGATTTTATGAATAATTATGTTGATTATATCATGGATACAATTGGAAAAATAAACGAAGATGAGTATATCAAGCAAAATGAATTATTGACGCAAAGTTTTAAAGATCGATACAAATTTGTGCAAGATTCTGCTTTTAAAGTTGAGCCAGAAGTTGGGTTGGATTTTGATCCGATTGTCGATGGACAAGATTTTCCTGATAAAGGATTTAAAATAAAATCGATTGATAAAGCAACAGGTTTAGTGACTTTGCAAGGGATAGATTGGCAAAATTTTGAAGTCGTTTTGAAAGTTGTTAACGAAAACGATAAATCGTTGGTAAATGGTTCTGGAATTATTAATATTCCGATGAACAAGCAACCGAAAAGATGATTTAGTAAAACTGAAAATTCTATAATAAACTTGGAAAAAGATATAAATTTCAGTTTATTTTGATTTGAATTTTTTGTTTATTTTTGTCCAACATGAAAATGCAACAGTACATAAAGTATGTTTTGTCGGTGGTTTTGATTTTTTCAAATCTTAGCTACGCATTTTCTATGCACTTTTGTCAAGGAGTGATGGAGCAAGTGAAGTTGAATCATTTGGATAATAATTCGCACGAAATGGGAGTTTCTACTTCGTGTTGTCCTCCAAAAACAGAAAAAAAACATTGCGAATTACCGGAAAACAATAAATCTAAAAAAGATGATTGCTGTAAGGATATTTCATATTCGGATAAGTTTGTAGAAAAGCAAACTGTCAAAATTCAAAAACTTATTCCGATTAGTTTTATAGTTTCTGAAATTCTTCAAATTAGAATTCCGATTCAAGATGAAGAGGTGAGCAATCAATCTAGTTTCCTTGATTTTTATGTTGCGTCAAATGCACCGCCAAATTATATACTCAATTCTCAGTTAACATTTTACGAAGGGTAATACCCGTTTATTTTTTGATTAAATTAATCAGAAAACAATACGCTATTATCTAAATATTAAAGTATTTGATGAAAATCTAATCAACAAGTACACAATAATAAATAGGCATTGAGCCTTAAATCGTAAAAATGAAAAAAATATTCACTTCAGTATTTATACTAAGTGCTGCGTTTTCTTACGCACAATCTACTTTAAAAGGAAAAATTACAGATCAAAATCAACAACCAATCGTTGGAGCAGAAGTGTTTTGGCAATCGTCAGATATTACTGTTATTACAGATGAAAAAGGAAACTTTGAGATCGAAAATTATCAACCAACCTCAATTTTAGGTGTTTTTTATGACAATGAAACAACAACTTTTAAGGAATTAAAAGACGAATTTCAGAATATCACCATCAATGTAAAAGATCATTTTGGGGATACTTCGTTGAATGAAGTTGTGGTTCGTGATACAAGTAGTTCGCTTAAAAAATCGAAGTTTGCAACCAATATGACGACAATGACTGGAAAAGAATTGTTGAAAGCTGCTTGCTGTAATTTAGCCGAATCTTTTGAAACAAATCCTTCTATTGATGTCAATTTTTCGGATGCTGTGACAGGAAATAAGCAGATAAAAATGTTAGGTTTAACTTCTCCTTACATCTTGATTGCAGAAGAAAATATACCAAATGTTCGTGGTGCTTCGCAAGCTTTTGGTCTTAGTTTTACGCCAGGAACTTGGGTAGAAAGTATTCAGGTGACGAAAGGTGCGGGAACGGTGATTAATGGTTACGAAAGTATTTCTGGGCAGATTAATACAGAATTAATAAAACCTTCAAATGATATTCCGTTGTTTGTGAATCTTTATGGTTCGACAGATTCTCGTTTTGAAGGAAATGTGCATTTGAACAAAAAATTGAATGATAAATGGAGTACTTCTTTGTTTATGCATGGAAATGCACGCGTTTCGAAGAATGATATGAACGATGATGGATTTTTAGATAATCCGCTTGGACACCAAGTTAATGTAATGAATCGTTGGCAATATCAAAACTTAGAAAAAGGTTGGGTCGGATTTTTATCTGCAAGATATTTGAATGATACAAAACAAGCAGGACAAGTTGATTTTGATAAAGATCGTGATAAATTAACAACAAATTATTGGGGGTCAGAAATCAATACAAATCGTGTGGATGTTTCGTCAAAAATTGGGTATGTTTTTCCAGAAATGCCTTATCAAAGTATGGGATTACAAACGGCGTTTAGCTATCATAAACAAGATTCTTACTTTGGATTGAATCAATATGATATCGAACAACAAAGTTTTTATGCCAATTATATTTTTAGTTCGATTATTAGCAATACAAAAAATAAATTCTCTACAGGAGCTAGTTTTACATACGATAAATTCAAGGAATTTGTAGCGCTTCCAACGGATGCGAATTATGATCGAATTGATAATTCTGCAGGAGCATTTTTCGAATATACGTTTGATAATATGAAGAATTTCAATATGATTGCTGGGCTTCGTGGAGATTATCATAATCGAATGGGCTTTTTCTTGACACCGCGTTTGCATACGCGTTATATGCCAGTAAAAGGAACAACAATAAAAGCGTCGGTTGGTCGCGGAAAACGAATCAATAATATATTTGCAGAAAATCAGAATTTATTTGCATCTTCAAGACAATTTAATATTCTGGGCGATGGAAATGGAAAAATATATGGTTTAGATCCAGAAATTGCATGGAATTATGGATTTAGCGTAACACAAGAATTTAAATTATTTGGTAAAAATGCAGATGTTACAGCAGATTTTTATCGAACAGATTTTCAAAATCAAATCGTAACTGATATCGATTATTTGGCTCGTCAAGTAAGATTTTATAATTTAGAAGGAGATTCGTATGCAAATTCGTTCCAATTTGATTTTAATTATAATCCATTCACAAATTTCAAAATTAGAGCATCTTATAAATATTACGATATCGCAACAGATTATGAAAAAGGAAAATTAGAACGTCCGTTGCAAGCGAAACATCGTTTCTTTACAAATTTAGAATACGAAACACGCGAAAGAAATGGTAAAAATTGGCGTTTTGATGCAACGTATAATTGGATTGGAAAACAGCGTTTACCAAATACATCAGATAATTTACCAGAAAATCAGTTGAATGAATATTCGAATCCATTTGGGACAATTAATTTCCAGATTACACGTGTTTTTTCAAAACGTTTTGAAGTATATATTGGAGGAGAAAATGTAACGAATTATCAACAACATCGCGTAATTTTAGGAGCAGATAATCCTTTTGGTTCAAATTTCGATAGTTCGATTGTTTATGCGCCAATTTTTGGACAAATGTATTACGCTGGATTAAGATTTAGTTTAAAATAAAAATCATAAAAAATATAAAATAATGAAAAAATTATTAGCCTTTGCTTTGGTTGCGACTTTAGGAATTAGCGCACAAGCACAAAATAAAAATGCAAAACACGATTTACACGTTAAAGGAAATTGTAGGCAATGCAAAGATCGTATAGAAAAAGCAGCTTATGGTGTAAAAGGTGTAAAATCTGCTGAATGGGATAGTAATACGCAAAATTTACATATTATATTGAATGAGAAAAAGAGTAAAGTGGATGATGTAGAAAACGCTGTAGTAGCGGTTGGTCACGATACTGATAATAAACGTGCAGAAGAAAAAGTGTACGGAAATTTACCTTCTTGTTGTTCATATGATCGTGAAGGTTCAGCTGGGGAAGCTAACACGCATAGTCATTAAAAGATTTTAAAATACAAAAAAGGGATTTCAATTAGAAATCCCTTTTTTGTTTATAAGATGTTAATAGTTTAAAAATGAAAATTTTATTTTTAACTTTTAGTTAACATTAACATTCTATATTTATGGCTTTCCTTTTTTGGAAAGAAACAAATAAATTAATTGAAGTGAAAATAGGTCAAATTGTAGAAATTCCAAAAAATTCTTCTATTTATAATATGGAAAAACCATCTTTTCAATCAAAAGAAGAAGAACTTTCTTGGAAGGTAAACCAAAGAAATTATTCTTTGTTTGATGGTTTTATTGTGGGAGAACATACTGGAATAGAAAAATTTGAAATAGGACAACGAAAAGGTTTAAATGTTAGCGGAAAAGAATTTCCGGTTTATGTGATTGGAATTGATGAACGCGAAAACAGAATTTTTATAGGACAAGGAAAAAATCATCCAGGCCTTTTTACAGATGTATTCTTTTTTGAAGAACAAAATATAAGTTGGTTAGAAAAACCATTTTTAATCAATGAAATAGAAGCTAATGTTGCATCTACATATTTGAAAGAAGAAATAAATGCGAGGTTTTATCAATTTGGAAAAATCTATTTTTTGGAGTTCGAAAAACAAATTCCTTTGATAATGAAAAATTACACATTAAGGCTTTCTTATGAAAACAAGGAAGTTATACTATTAAACAAATAATTGTTATTAAAATGAAATTGAAATTTACTTTTTTATCATTTGCTTTAGCATTATTCGCACAAGCTCAAAAAGCACCTGCGTATTATTCAAGCATTAATTTTAGTAAAACGAAGAATGAGTTGAAAAATGATTTTGCTAAATTAATTACTGATACTCATAAGCAAAATGTTTCTTATTCAGAAGGTTTGAAAAATTTATTTCAAACAAGTGATGCCGATCCTCAAAATCCATCTAATTTATTGTTGATTTATGGATCTCAGAGTTCTGGTACACATCAAAGAAGTCGTGCTTTTTCAGGATCTTGGAATAGAGAGCATGTTTATGCAAAATCTAAAGGAACACCAAATTTAGGAACTTCTGGACCTGGATCAGATGGACATCATTTACGTCCTGCTGATGTCACATTGAATAGTACTCGTGGAAGTTTGCTTTTTGATGATGGAGTAGGAGCAATGGCAATGAAAACGAGTCGTGGTGGTTGGTATCCAGGTGATGAATGGAAAGGAGATGTTGCGAGAATTTTAATGTATATGTATGTACGTTATGACAAACGAACTTTACCTCTTAACATTACTTTTGGACCAAGTACATATTCATCAGATTTCCCTGATATTCTTTTGAAATGGAATGTAGAAGATCCTGTTTCGCAATTTGAAATTCAAAGAAATAATGTTGTAGCGAATGTTCAAGGAAATAGAAATCCGTTTATTGATAATCCATATTTAGCAACTGTTATTTGGGGAGGTCCTAAAGCGCAAAATAATTGGCCAGAATCTTTTGGTGAAGGAGGAGGTTCTGAAGAGGATACTGAAAAACCTACTGTGCCAACAAATTTAGCTTCAACAACGATTACATCATCAAGTGTGTCGTTAACTTGGACAGCTTCTAGAGATAATGTAGGTGTTAATAAATATGATATTTATGTAGACAATACATATAATACAACTGTTTATAGTAATAACGGAACAGTTTCTGGATTAAATCCTTCGACAACTTATTCTTTTTATGTTGTAGCAAAAGATGTAGCTGGAAATAAATCGGATAATAGTACTGTAATTCAAGTAACAACAAAAGAATCTAATATAGGAGGAGGTTCAGGAGAAGGAACAAGCTGTGGAACAGAGGATTTTGAAAATATTCCATCTACAGGAAGTACACCTCCAGCATCATCTTACACAGATAGAACTTGGTCGAATAGAGGAATTGTGTGGACTGCAATAAATGCAAGAACAGACAAGCAAATTTATATCGATGGAGATAGTAATAAAGCAATTTGTATTAGAAAAGGAAATTTAAAATCATCTACAATTTCTGGAGGAATAGGTTCTTTATCAGTAAAAACATATCTTCCTTTTGCAGATTCTGATGGATTTTATACATTAAAAATTAATGGAGAAGTAAAAGGACAAATACCTTATTCTAAAACAGCTAAAACAACAAAAATTGATAATATTAATATTGAAGGAGATGTTGTTATTGAGTTGATAGATGAAACTTCAAATAACCGTGTTTCTTTCGATAATTTATCATGGACTTGTTACGAAAGATTAGCAACAGATGAGGTTAAAAAACAAAATAATAAATTAGTTATTTATCCTAATCCAGTTAAAAATCATGAATTTGTTGTCAATGGAATTGAAAATAAAGAAACTATTCAAATTTTTACTATCAATGGACAATTAGTCCAAACAATTCAAAATGTAACAAATAACTCTAAAGTTAAATTGAATAAATTAACAAAAGGTGTTTATATTATTAAAACGAAAAATCAATCTAATAAGATTATTGTAGATTAAAAAAATATCATCTTAATGATAAACAAA
>NZ_JAOCDJ010000054.1:0-11608 GCF_029840885.1 Empedobacter sp. GD03861 | reverse complement strand
GTTGTTTTTTTAACAACACATCTGGAACAGTACCACACATTTGGAACAGTATCTTTTCCTATTCAAGAATAGGAAAATCTTTTCTATATGATAAAGTCCATTTATTAGAATAATTATAAAGTCCTAGAATACTATAATTTTTATCTAATATAGTTTCTAAACAATCTGTATCTGTTTTAATTTTTAGTATCTGTATATCATTATTTACTTTATACGAATAATGATAAATTATAGGTTCTGAAATTGGAGAAGTTTCAATTAAAGTATCTATTATGACTTCGTCATTAATCATAAGTTTAATGTTACTATTAAAGCCAGTGTCAAGATATAGGGTTAAGTCTTTTTGACTTTTTGAAAATAGTTTTTTTTCTTTAAATATTTCAATCTGTTTTCCATTTTTACATAAATTCATCTCAACTAATTTGCTTGAATTACATGATGTTATTGAAATAATTGATAATATAATTAAAATATAAAAATTCATTTTATTTACCTGTATTTTTATTTATTGTTTCTTCAATAGTTTTCATTTGTCCAGGAGTTAATGCTGTTCCAGAGGTATTTCTTAAAGTTGAATTAGGATTGCCATCAGAATTCATAAGATTTTTTCGAATAGTATTATTTTTTATATCTCCTGTCTTTTGGTCTATATCACTTGAAACAGGAGCATTTGCTTCCCATGGATGGGTAAGACCCGCTGAATGACCTATTTCATGTTGCGCTGTCTTAGAAATTCCTGATGCAGAACGACTATTTCCACTACTGTCTTTAGCAGATAATTTCATGTTATTATCCTGAGTATCTCCAAATTTTTCAGTCTTACCATTCAAATATTTAACTTGAGTATTCCCATCTGCATCAGTTCTTGTAGCAGGTCTTTGAATTTGATCTACAATTTCAATAGTGTAATCTGATGTTGATGTTGTAGAAATATCATAAGTCATAGATGCAGTATACCCTTCTACCTGCGAATAAATTTCGTTAAAATCTTTTTGTATAGTTTGCGCAATTTTATTGATCTTTTTATCACTTAATCCTGCGGAATTAACTATTTGAATTTTCACATTATAGTGAATTTTATCTCCTTCAATTGAACTAGACCATTCAAGACCTTCTAATTCTCTACCATCAATCACACGGTTCTCTGCAAAATTGTAAGGTGATTGATAAGAGTATTGCTCTGCCAATGGGTCTACGTTGAAGAATCTACCGATTTCTGGCATGTAATTTCTCCATTTGAAGCTATCCCAATTAAGACCTAATTCTTCTTGTCTCTCTTGTCCTTGGTATTTGTAATGGTAACTACTACACACATTTTTTTTACTCTTTTTAGAGGTCAGTGTTTTTTTACTGTGTATTAAACGCAGTTCAGGTAAATGGTCGGTATGTAGTTTTTGACAACCCAAGTTTTGTAAAAAATTTTCTCAAAAATACAAAAAAAATAATCCGATTGGGTTTAAAGTAATAAAGATTAAACGATTATCGGTTTACAATATGGGTGTAAATTTGTGTGGTATGTAGCGAGCTATGCCCAAGAAAACGGGCAATACTTTCAATGCTCATTCCATTTTCAAGTAAATGAGTAGCAATGCTGTGTCGCAGGATATGAAGCGTTAAACGCTTGTTCCGTATGGGTTTATCTGAACAGGATTTTTGCAGGTTTTGCAGTTCATCGTTGAGTGTTCCCGCAGTGCTGATAAAAAGCCTTTGATGTCCCTTTTTTTGCAGGTTGCGGAAGTTGTAAATATAATGTTCCAATGCTTTGTAAATACCCTCATTCATCGGGATAATACGGTCTTTATAACCTTTGCCCTGCCTGATAAAAATGGTTCTGTTATCAAAATCAATATCACTTAATTGCAGGTTATACCCCTCTGTTCTTCGCAAGCCACAACCGTAATACAAAACAAAAATCAATTTTAGTTCTTCCTGTTTTGCCTGCCTGTGTACAAAAGAAAAATGGTTGTACATCTCGGGTATTTTTGCCTGTAAAATCCTGATTTCTTCCTGTGTAAAGGGAACAATTTTACTAATGCGTTCTTCTTGGTTTTCTCTTAATTTAAAACGGGGCGGTATCGGTGCATTTTCCATTCCCATTTGGTGTAAAAATTCCAATAACAGGTCTATCCCCATAAAATTCAGGTTCAGGTGTGATACACTTAATCCGCCTGCCCTGCGTTTGTTGGGGCGTGTTTGTAAATAATCAATATACGTGCTGACGTGTTGCCCTTTTAAAAACGTGATTTGTAATATTCTTTGCTCCTGCAACCACTCAAAAAAAGAAGTAGTAGAACATTGGCAGTTATATATGGTGGCAGGGCTAAAACCCAATGTATCGAGCCATTTTATATATTCTTCCTGTATCTTGCTGTAATGCGAGTTAATCATTTTAGAACGGGTTAAATTGGCTGATGTCGTTGGTAAGCTGTTCCAAGTCGTTGGGCAAATAGGCTTCTGTACTGATAATGGTTTTATGCCCTGCGAGGTATTGGGTTTTACGCAATCCCTCTGTTTTGAGCCATTGGGTAATGCGTGAAGCCCGTATTAGCTGTATTTTGGTAAAATCGGGTGCAAGGGTTCTTAACTGTTCTGCAAGCGGTTTAAAAACACCTTTTAAAGAGGTAGATGTTGTGCTTTTTCTTCCGCTTACGGGCAAGGCAAAAAATAACCTGTCGCTTTCTTTGCAAAAGGCTAAAAACTGCGGTCGTATGTTTTGGATATAGTGCATTAAAGCCCCGATTTGTGAAGCGTGAAGCGGTAAGGTTCTGTCTTTTGCCCTTATCCTTCCGTATATTTTTACCGTTGCTTTTAAAAAATCAATATCGGCAAGGTTAAGACGTTCAAACTCACTTGTAACAAGCCCCTGATATATCAAAAAGCCCGTTATTATATAATTCCTTTGTCGGCTTAACTCGTTCTGTAAGCGTTGGTTCTTCGGGATATGGCTGTTATCAAAGTTTTTGACAAAGACAGTATAATAATCGTCATAGAGCTGGTCAAGCTGTTGCGGTGTGTAAATCTTATGTAGCTTGCGGGGATTTGCTCCCCGTATTTTAATAAGAGCGGTAGGATTAGAAGCGATAATATTGCTTTTGTATAAAAAATTGAAGTAATGTTGTAAAGCGTAAAGTTGATTTTTACGGGTAATGTTCGCCACTCTTTTATGGTCTTTGAGGTATTCCAAGTAAGCTAAAATGTCTTTCTTCCTGCAATTTTCAATGTCTTTGCCATACCACTGTAAAAACTTGTTTACATTAAACAAATAGGCTTGTTGTGTGGATTGGGTCAGGTCTTTGGCTTGCAGGTATTGTATAAATTCTTTCATTGTTCAATTTTTTGTTTTTGTGTCGTCCTACTGTTAAAGTATTATGGCTGTTGGGTTTCTGTGTCGGTCATCGGGTTTTGGCTAACTGTCTTACTGCTGTTCGTAGCAAGTGTGTAGTAATATTTTCGGTTCTTCCATTCTCGGTTTAACTTTCCTTGTTCCCAAAGGTTTTTCAGGTGTCGGGTTTCTGTTATGGAACTTCTTTTGGTTATGGCGGTTATATCGGTTGCTAAATATTCTTTTTGCGGTTCTTGTTCTTCCAATTCCAAAAGGATTTTTAAAGTATATTCTTCTTTTTCATCTATCCTTACACGTTGTTTATGTGCTGTCGGTTCTTCCGTTTGCGGTTCTTGCTGTATCGGTTCTTCTGTCGGCTGTTGCTGTTGTTCTTTCGGGGCTTTGCTTTTGTGGTATTCATTCCACACGTTTTTTAATGTGGCTTGTATATCCTGCTCGATACGGTTCTGCACATCGGTTTGACTGCCAAAGCCTGTGAGCTTGTAAATAAATCCCTCTCGGTGCTTGTTTCCCCCGACAACCTGTATATAGCTGTACAATTTGAGTTCCTGTAAGTAACGGTTTAGTGTTCTTGGGTTTATCGGTTTGGCTTTTCTTATATCCAAGGCGGTAAACTGATTGGTCTTTGCTTCCGTTAAAAACTTGGTAAGCCACCCGTAAAAACCCCTTACACTTGTTGCCAGTTCATCGGCTCGCCTAAAAAGATTGTTCCGCAAAAATTTAAAAGCAAGTTCAATATCGTTCGGATGCGTTTTTATCAATACTTCGCCTGTTTCCTCGTCTGCGGTCTGCTCTCTTTGATATTGGAAGAAGTAAGTAATAACTTCAATAAAATTGAGCAATAATAAAAGTGATTTTCTCGGATAGGCAACATCTTTAGGTAAATCTATCAATGTTGCATAAGGGTTGATAACACTAATGTTTTGAAGTGAAGCCACCACGCATTTTAAAAGGTGTTGAGCCTGCTCAATATCTTCGGTTTTTATCTGTCCTGCCCTGCACTTTTTTTGATATTCCATTATTAAAATATCTTGACTGGGTGTGTGGTTTAGGTGCAGGCACAAAAAAGGCAAACTTATTTCTTCAAAATTTTTGTCGCTGTAAGCACACGCAATCAAACAGAGCTTTGCAACGACTTCAAAGGTTGTACTGTGCAACATTCCGTCTTTGTCCTTTGTGGCTCTTGTGTTTACCAATCTGCCTTGACTTTGAAGCGTTGCCAATGGCGATAGCATTTGCGTTGTCCATTCCAAATCCTCAATTAAAAGGGCTTTGTTTTGTATCTCGTTGCTGTCAAAATAATACAAAGCGTTTGCCGATATTCTTGTATGAAAACTGTATGTATTGGGTGGCATACATTCCGAGAGCTTTTGCAAAATGTAGCTTTTACCGATACCCGATTTTGCAAGGCACAAAACAGAAAACGGATTGTTGAATTTGTAAGAAGCCAACGCCAAAAAGAGAATAACAGCGTTTTCATCTTCGCCCAAAATCCCTGTCGTATTCAGGTTCTTAATCAGTTCGGGAAGCAGGTTTTTGTTTTTTAAAAACGCTGTTGCTCTTTTTGTGTCGTCTTGGCTCGGTTCAAATGGTTGTGTCCTTTGCTTTCCTGTAAATCTCAACTCTTGCAATCGGTAATCTTCTAACTGCAACGTCAATGCGTGTAATGTTCGGCTTACCTCAATCAATTTCAGTTCCCATTTGTCGCAAAGCGTTCTTTGCAGTTTATCGGTTTGGTTGTCGTTGTATAAATCCAAAGTCGTGCGGAATGGTGGATAATTTTGGTAAGAAATCCGAAGTGTGCAAACCATTCTTTCCACTTGTGATAAATCCACACCGCCCAAAATATCTATCGTTAAAAAATCATCTTTGTAAGTAATAAATCGGGCATTGTTAATCTGTAAATTTTGCATATTAAAAAGGCTTTTTTACAGGCAAAAAACAGAAAAAAACAAAGGCAAAGAAAATTGAATTATTAACAATGAAGAAATGAGAAAACGCCCTATCCGATTGCATTTGGGCTGTTTTTCAGAGGGCAGAAAACCCCGAAAAAGCAAAGCAAAAAACAGCAAAAAAAGAAGAAAAAAAGCCCCGAAAAACCAAAAATCAGAACAGCCGACAGAACCGACCAAAAAGAGCCAAAAACAACCGCTAAAAATCCCGAAAAACCGAGCCGACAAAATGAACCATTAAAAGCAAAAATAATCGCTCCAACGGAGCGAAAAAAAGCCCCCTTTCCTGCGAAGCAGGAATAAAAAAAGAAAAAGAAAAAAGCCCCGAACCGCCAGAGGCGGTAAAAAGAAAAAGCCCAAAAAAAATTGCTCCGATTTCGGAGCAAAAAAGCCCCAAATTTTGCCGAAAATCGGCAAAAAATAAGTCGGAAATTAACCCAAAACCACGACTAAAAACAGCGAAAACAAGAACCGCCAAAATGTCCGAAATGTTAAAATCCCCAACACTTTCAGACGACTAAAAAACAAAAAAAAATCACTGCGAAGCAGTGAAAAAAGCCCCGAAAATTTTTTGCCTGCAATTTGCGGAACAGAAAAATAATTTTTCTGAAAAAATTGACCACCAAAAAGCGAAAAAATCGGTTTTTAGAAGCATAATTTTTAAAAATATTGGCGGATTTTCCGCCAAAAAAAGCCCCGATTTCCTGCGGAGCAGGAATAAAAAAAGAAAAGAAAAAAGCCCCGAAAAAGGAGTGGCAAAGGCACGATAAAATTAAAAATATCGGACTGTTTTCAGTCCGAAAAAAAGCCCCGAAAAAAAGAAAAAATAAGAGCCAAAAACGTCAAAATCCACCAAAAATCCACCTCAAAAAATCCCGAAAAAAACCACCACCCAAAACCACCAAAAAAGCCCTCTGAAAAACAGCCCAAATGCAATCGGATAGGGCGAAAGGAAAAAGAGAGCGGAAAAACAGCGGAAAAGCTCGACAGTAAAGGGATTAGAGCGATTATGTGTGATTGTTGATAACTTTTTGGTTTTGGATTTAAAAAAAGTAAAACCACTCCTTTTTGAAGAGTGGTTTTGTTTTTAAATGGATTATTGGAATACTAATCTTCTATTCTCCTAATCTTGACTCCTTTATTTATTTTTGGCTCAAACTCTCTATACAAGTTAATACTTGTTATATCAGAACAATTTTTTAGACTACTCATTCTCTCAGTTTGCATAGTGTCGCTAAATATTTTAGTGACCACATAACAATTATTTTCTGCATTAGATTCGTAATCAATATAAATACATTTTGTTTCTTCATCAATTTCAGATAGTTCAAATGAACTGGATTTATAGTTGATAATCAGTTTTATATCATTATCCCTTTTACCTAAACGATAATACTCTGGTCTTTCAGGTTTTAAATGCAGTGTGTCTTTTCCGTTTTCAATTTGAAATATTGATATTTCGTTATCGGGTACAATTACACCGTTTTCAACAACAATTCTTATCTCTTGTGCCTTACAAGAAAAAAATACAGATAAAAACAGCAATGACAAAAAATTACCTTTAATCATAATGAGTGTTTCTTAATGGGCTTTCGCCATTACTAATATTTTTAAGTGCCTGATTATGAAAATTAACGTTTTCAACTCCCGGACCACTTGAGTTATTAATGTTCCCATTTCTGATAAAATCTAAACCGTGGTCAAGTATTTCGTGAATAAAAACACTACTCTCGCTTGGAGTGGTTAATTTTCCTCCCTCGCCTTGTATTTGTATCGTGGAGGCAGTTTGTCTATTAATTGCTATATGCCCATAAGCCATATTTGTTTTGTCAAGTTTACCTTGTGCCCAAAAGAGAGCTCCTCCTGTATTTTGAGTGTTCAAATCTGCTGCATAACCCGTTTTCTGCCACCCTTCTCTTTTAAAGCCTCCTTGACCGTCTGGAACATATTTCCCCTCTTGGTCAAAAACAAATCCTGGTTCATAAAAATTGACCGTAAACTGGTCGCTATCTGCATTCATATGTACTTCAATAACATTATCTCCGTCTATAACTTCTTTTAATCCTGAAGCTATTGATTTCTGTTCGTCATTAAACCCTTTACTTGCCTTTTTTAAGTCCTTATTTTTATAATTTAGCTCTCCCTTTTTATTAAAAGAAAATCCGTGATTTTCTCCCAATTGGTCTGTGATATATCCTAAAATTGTATTTTGAGTTTCTTTGTCATTTGCGATAACTCTTTTACCATCAGGGTCTTTAAAATAAACAGGATTGTTTAGGGAATAGTTATAAGGGGAATGCTGATTATATGCTATTGCCAGCGGATCAATTTGTCCCCACCGTCCAATATCAGGCATATAGAACCTTGCTCCGAAGTCGTAAACATTCAATCCCAGTTCATCCTGCAATTCTTTCCCAGTGTATTTATACTTATAGTTCGCATTCGCAAGATTGGTATTGTTGTATGCACTATGTTTTAACCCAAATGGATAGTAATTGTTTTCTTCTAATACTTTTAGCGTACCATTTGCTTCTTTTTGGTAACTCAATCGTACATTTCCAAGATGATCAGTGTAATTGTAAACATAATTAAAAGCTGTACCATCTGTTACATTTACATAGCCTTCTGCTGTTGGAAAAAATTGTAATATTGGTTGATTCCCTTTTCCTGCTGCTAGAGAATACTGAAATCCATTTATATAATACGTTCCTTCTGCATTTGATAACAAATGATTCTGTACATATTTTGCTAATTTTATGCCATTCGCATCATACACATAACTAATCTTATCTCCATTTCCCCAAAGAACTTCTGTTGGTAAATTTAAGTAATTATACTTAATTCCTGTTATTCCTTTGTTTAAATCTTTCGTTAAATTTCCATTGACATCATAGGCGTAATCATCTCCATTTGTATTACCGTCAATAAAACCTTGGGTTGCATATCCTGGATTATCCGTTACAGCTAATAATTTATTTGAATTTGATTGATAGGTATAGTTCGTATCATCTATCCAAATCATATTATTTGATAAATCTTGTTCTCCTGAACGAATGATTCCTTTTATATTACCATTTAAGTCATAACCTTTTATAACTTCGTTGTAGGCATTGACAACTTGATTTTGACCTTTAATATATGTACCCTCAATTAAACGATTTAGTCCATCATATTGATAATTATAACTTCTTATTGTATTATCCTTATCTGTTTTCCAAATGGTTTCAGAGATATTTCCGTTATGTAATGGTTTGAATTTTGCTGGGTCCCAATTTAGACGTGTTATTTTATCGTAATTTAAGCGGAAAGAGAATAAATCTCTGTTATTTCCTATTTCTGTAATGTCTATATTATTAATATCCGTCATCCAACCTCTAATATTATACTTATAATCTACTGTTTGCAATGGATTAGACGCTACAGAGTTTCCAACTTTTTTACTCGTTAATTGATTGATCTCATTATAAGAGTTCTGAACAATGTATTCTTTTGGATTATTGTTAATTTGATGTGTTTGATATTTCAGCAATTCATTCGGATAATAATCAAATTCTTCTTGTATAAGAATCTCCGTTCCTATGTCAGTAGGTTTGTGTTTGGTAACTGTATTTTTAACCTTTCCTCTGAAATCTAGAATAGAAGCCGTTGTTTGATAACCTCCTAAATAATTATCTAAATGTGAAGCTATAGGACGTATATATTTAGCATCATAATATGTATAGGATTTGTTCCACGTTGTTTCTCCCAAAACATTTATATAACTCGCTACAGCTAAACCTTTGGTTTTTGTATCATCAGCTCCAATTACATTTTGATTATCTATAGACGAAGGTGTAACTCCTAAATTTTGATAATGATCGTAATAATTAACAGATTGAACTATTAAGCTTCCATTTGGAAATTGTGCATTGGTATAATAAATACTCTGTCCATTATTAGCAAATACAGACGATACTCTTTCCTCATTATTAGGAGTTTTTTTATTGTTCAACGCGGTTTGCATTGAACCTCGTGAGGCTGTATTTTTAAAAAAACCTGTATAAACGATTCGTCCAAACTTATCGTATTTAAAGAAAGTCCATCCTTTTTCAACCGCCGTTCGTTGATTGATATCTTGTTGTAAGGTTAAACGATCTTGGTTATCATACACCATAAACTCTCTTCCTTTGCCCGGAAGTTGTTTTTCGACCAACCTGTTTTTTTCATCATAAAAATACTGGTAGCCTAATTCAGCAAGATTATTTCTATAAGAAATTATATTTCCATGATCAGTATCAATTAATTTAGGAGGAAGAACAAAAGTTAAATTACCATAAATATCATACACATAATATGTATCATGATTGCCAGAAGAATTTCCACTAATTGCGGGAATATTAATTCTTTTCAGAACGACTCTCCCTTCTTTATCTTTAAATTCTTGTATTGGTTGACCATTCTCATCTGTTGTCACAGTTTTATATAATACACCTTTTTGATAGGTGCTATTTAACGTTAAAGTTGGATTGGTAGTTGGATTGTCTACGCCAAATTTGTAAACTTCTCCATCTACATTCGTATCATAACCAAATCTTATTTCGTGTGCACCTTTTTTCCAAGAATTCCCTGGCGCAGCTTGTGCTATTACTCGATTCAGTGGAGAGTTCTCAAACGTTTTCTCAGAGAATGGTGTTGTATCCCCTGTTAATGTAGAATAAAACGAATTTCCGTTGGTTGTTGGACTTACAACTGTATTTGCTGCTGAACCAATCGGAAACGGCAAATATTCTCGTGCCTGTCTTCCGAATCCGTCGTATTCAATAGGTGTTACAATCGTTTTTCCTAATGGAGAAGCACCTACTTGTAGAATTTGTTTTTCACGACCTAATCCATCAAAATAAACCACTGTTTCTTTTTTTTCAGAACAATCAGCTTTTAAACATTCTTGTGTTTTGATAAAGTTTTCTGTGGTTGTTTGGGCTTGAATACAAGTACTTCCTAATGCTAAAAAAGTACTATAAATAAAATTTTTATAAAAGTGTTTCATAGATCTAGCATTAAGGTTTATAGTTGTATTGGAAGGTTTTAAGCATTTCACCTTTATCATTTACGATAGATTGTAAACGATTAGATGAATCATAATTATACTTTTCAGCTACTCCATTTGGTTGTATAATTTGAGTTACACCAACTAATGGCTTATACAAATAGCCTGTTACCATTGCATCTTTATGCGCTGTTCGAAGTGCTGTAATAGCTTCTAATAAATCGGCATCTGTTGTTTTTGTATTTAACGTTGTAATGGTTGCTGCACTGATTTGAGATAACGAAACTCCTTCTAATTTAGCGACAGGATATTGACCTCCATAACCCCAAATAATAGAAACAGGAATACCGTTTTCTAAAGTGTATTCTGTTAGATTACCTTGAGTATCATAATTGTTGTACATGATTTTGCGGTCTGTTGTAGCAATTCCAGATCCTTTTTTCTCATAAACATATTGTGGAAGAATTATTCCTGTATATGGCTCAAAATAATCTGTTTTTTGTTCAGAAATTGGAGTAGCTCCATTAAAAACTTTTGTTTCGATTGGAACAATCATATTCTTAGCTTCCATTTTACCTAATATGGTCGTTGATGCTGCATTATAATCAGGTACGTATTTATACGTTTTCTTGATTGTTTCGCCTTTTGAATTTGTTGTACTTTCTTCCGTTAATTGATTATGCTTAGCTCCTCCATATACGTAATTTGTCTCTGTTGTTACAGTCCCGCCTGATAGGTATTCTTTAGTGATTTCTTTTTTTAGGTAAGGAAATTCTGTATAGAATGGATAGTATTCATATTCATAATCTGTATAATAAAAAATGTTTGTTCCAGCATTTCCGAAATAAATTTTATTTTTAGGTCTTATTCTTATACCATATTCAGAATTTAATTCAAAATTTTTAATAGAATGTTCATACGATATTGATTTAATTAGATTATTACCTAAATAAGTTTCAACATTTGAATTTTTATTAAGTCTCCAATTAAAATTAGGAGTACTTTGTCTGTAGATAGCGTTTGATTCTCCGACCTCTCCTAAATCATGATTAAAATAATATTCTGTTTTATTTGAGATATTTTTTATATTATCTATATTTTCTTCAATAACTGTACTATATAATACTCTTGAACCTGATGCAAATTGTAAAGGAAAGGAGATTGTGCCATGTATTTTGTGAATTTCTTTATAATAGTTATTTTCTCTTCTTATAGGTGACCCAAATAAAATACCTGATGAAATGTTATTATGCGTATAATAATATTTTTTTTGTAAAACAATAGAAC
>NZ_JAOCDJ010000053.1:0-12212 GCF_029840885.1 Empedobacter sp. GD03861 | reverse complement strand
TTTAATAATATTTTTATCAAGTTTTGATAAAGGAATACATCTTTCATTATTTAAGCTTCCATTTAATAAAACTAAAACTTCATTTTTATGAATTTTTGTATCAATTGATTTTTGATTTATTAGTGGAATGTAATCAAGATTTAAGATTCTGAAGAAGTTATTTATTTCGAATGTTAAATTGACATATGTATGATCATTATTTGATTCTTCTATTGATTTTAGAATATTGTTTTTTAATAATCTAAAGGCTTTTATATGCTCGTAAATAAAAAATGAAAATAGACAGTCTGTTAAACTAAAATGCCCTTTATTTTCAAATTCTAAATCTAGTTTAGCTGTGTTTTGATTAATTTTAAGATCTAAATCTTTTATAAACTTTGATTTCAGATTATTAAACAATGGATTAAGTAAAGTTGATTGAATTTCATACTTTAAGGCGATTAAATAGCATATAAAATATCCAGTTTCAAGTAATTTGGAGTATTCAGAAATGTTTGCTGAATATTTTTTTTCAAATAAGTGAATGTTTAGATTTTCAATTACACTTAATTGATTTTTAAGTAATGGAAAATGAATATCTATGTAATCAAATAGTGTAATAATATCATTGTAATTCAGATGTTCATTGATAATGTCTAAGAGATTTTCAATTTCAATATCTCCATTTTTGTTTAAATGAACTAAAACTTGATTCAATGGTGTATTTATCGTTAGTTTATTCACTTTTTTTGTATTTAACTGTATTCCAAATATCCATTTCCTTCTGCTTTTGTACTTCCTCAATTTTTACATAGCGTCTGAAAGATTTTTCATCTTTACTATTTGTGATATTTCTTAAAACACGTTCATTCATTCCTAAGATTAAACCATTTGTAATAAAGGTTTTTCGTGCTACATGGGAAGTGATTAATTGATACTTTTGAAATTTTTTATAAACTCTTTCAGTTCCAATAAAACGCACTAACTTAACTTCATCAAACCATTTTAATTCTTCGCAACAATCTTGAATTTTTTTATTTAATTTCTGTGAGTAAATTTTAGGAATTGGATTGTAAATTGTGTTTTTATATTTCTCTAAAATAGCTTTTGCAAAATCATTTAATGGAATAATATGATCATTAGTTTTGGTTTTTATTAAGGATAAATTAATATGATCGTCGTAAATATTTGCATTATCAAGATTGTAAATATCTGAATGACGTAAACCCGTAAAACAACCAAAACAGAAAAAATCTCTTGCTCTTTCCATAGATTTATTTTCAAATTTATGATTGTACAATTCCATTAATTCATCCATAGACAGATAAATAACTTCTATTTCATCTTCAGTACGTTTAATTCGTTTATATTCAATAGAATTATGATATTGTCGATCAAAACTCCATTGCATAAAGGTTTTTATGATTGAAATTAATTTTCCGTAGTAATTATTAACCGTTTTACGTTCTTCAAAACAATAAAGCATAAAGACTTCTTCAAATTTCTTATTGATAGTATCAAAACGTAATGGATATTTTGTAAAAGTTTTAAAATCTTTTAGAAAATTTTGTACTGTAGTATATTTTTTAATTGTTCCAGTAGCTTTGGTTAATTTTGAAACATCAATAAATTCTTGAAATGCTTCAAAAAAGTCAATCGAAATTTTAGTATTATCTTCATCGAACCTTTCATTAAATATTTGTTCTGAAAAATCTATTTCATTGTATTCAAAAAACTTGAAAATAAATTCTACTTTTTCAATTACAGATTGGATTTCTTTATTTGAGACTTTATAAAATTCATAAAATGAACTCTTTTTATGGTTCTTAATGGAATAATTATCTTTATTCCAGTCAGTGTTAATAGTTTTCGCATTAATATTCTTACGAATTCTAGCTTTTCCGTGCGTAACAACTAATCTAATAGGAATCAGACCATCTTTGTTTATTTTATCTTTCCTTAGCTCAAAATGATAATTCATTATAACAACTTTTAATTAGGGGGTAAGAAAGGGGGTGTTTTTGAAATTAAAATAGGTTAAAATTAATTAAAACAAATTCATGTAAAACACTAACTATCTGTTATATAATGTGTAAAAATACATTAAAAGCTGGTATAAACAAACAGAACTCCAAGTGGGACCACAAAAGCACCTTTTTAAAGGTGCTTTTTTTATTTAATTATGCTGAATTTTAATCATTTAGCAATTTTACTACATTTTAAAATCACCATTTTTCACCATTGTTTTGATACCCGTTTGATACCCATTTTATTTTTTTATTAGTTTCTTTTACTCCAAGTTCTACCTTCGTTTTTTGAATAATATAATCCTTTACTTGTATTGGCAAGTAATTCTTTACCATTGTCAATTAACTCAATAAAGTTTCCATAAGAAGACCCTGAGAATCTTGTGCTCCAAGTCCTCCCATCATTTTTAGAATATTCTAATTTGTTAGAGTTTGTTGGATTGATACGAATCATTTCGCCATTGTAATTAATCATTTGTGACATAATTTTTAATATTTATAGTTTTTGTTAATGTGGACAAGTTAATCCCTGTTTTAATTATATTTTTTCGTTTTTACATAATTGTATTATTTATTTCTCTATCAAATAATAAAGAGATAATTCATAATCGTTATTTTCTACTACATCATTTTCTTCAATATTCATTACAATAGAAGCATTATTATGCATTTCTTTTTGAATTACATCATTGATTAATCCTATATCATCCATCGTAATTTCTTTAGAATGATCGCATTTAATTTTGATAACAATTTTATCCTGGAATGATTTATTTCTTAAAAATGATGACATTTCATTTACTATTTTTTCAATACTTCCTATAAAAGTTTCTTTTAAACCATTTTCTAAAATGTGCTTTTCAATTTTATATTCTTTTTCTTTCATTTTTTTTATTTTGTTTCAAAACTATATTGAGGTGTGGACATAGTATGGTCTTAGCTATTGATAAATTTGAAAATAATATTTTTTAAAAATTATGCACACCTAAAAATTTCTTAAAAATGATTGAAGAAAATATAAATAAAGTTGATGAATTAGTAGAATTGATAAAAGAATATTCTTCTAAAAATCCTGAACAACGATTTACACAAATCTTATTTAATTTAAAAATAAACGAATTTAAAGATGACGATTTTACACAGGGTTTAAGAGATAACTACAATGATCTTGATCAAAATGTATTGAAAAGAATTCGAGAACGATTAAGGTTATTAAATAAATAATTTTAATATAAAAGCAAACCGACATTGTTTGTCCGTAAGCTATTTTATGTTTGTATTAAAATTACAAAATATGGCTAAAAGAGAACAAATGTTTCGGTTGATGAATATATCAAACTTCCTAAAATCTAAACCAAGAGGTGTAACATTTAGAGATATTCAACAGTATTTGGAAAAAAAATACGATGAAGAAGATTATGATGGTGAATTAGCTTTCAGTGAAAAAACTTTTAAGCGCGATCGTAAATTGCTTCTTGAACTTTTTAAAATAGAAACAAAGTTCAATCGTTCTACAATGCTTTATCAGATTATTGAAGATAACGAATCAAATCAAACTATTTTTGATAATTTATTATTAGTTAATGCATATAAAAAGGCAGCTGACCAAGCAAATATCTTACTTTTTGAAAAAAGACAAGCTTCTGGTTTGGAAAATCTTGATGGACTAATTCATGCAATTAAAAACACAAAAATTATTAGTTGCACTTATACGAAATATTGGGAAGGTGTACCTAATAAAAAGGTTTTAGAATCTTATGCTGTGAAAGAATTTAGAAATCGTTGGTATTTGATTGCAAAAGATCGTAATGATGATGATTTTACTTTGAAAACATATGGATTGGACAGAATTTCAAATTTAGAAATTCATTCTTCAACATATGTAAAGAATAAAAAAGTGAATGTAGAAGATATGTTTATCAATTCGTTTGGTATTATTTCGACATTAGGACAAGAGCCAACTAAAATCACTTTATCTCTGATACCTTGGCAAGGAATGTATGTGAAATCATTACCCATTCATCATTCGCAAAAGATTCTTGTAGACAATGAAAATGAGTTAAAATTGGAATTAAACTTAGTTCCTACTTATGATTTTTTCCAAGAAATATTAACGCATAATCAACGATTATTATCATTAGAACCAAAAGCAGTAAGAGAGGAATATCTTAAATTTTTACATGTAGGATTAAATAATCTTACAAAATAATAACATATTTAACAATTACGTAAAAACGTAAAATTATATTTGTTGAATAAAATTCGTTTTCATAGTATTGCATAATCAACATTATGTAAACAATACAATATTTCATTAAATCATCATGGTGCTTTAAGCGATGCTAAAGCTTGTGCTGAATTGTTTTTGATACATTTACAAAACATAAGTAAAATTTAAAAATGAACAATAAAATATCAATAAAAACTATAAGTGAATTACTACAATATAACTTCTTTATTCCTTCTTATCAGAGAGGTTATCGCTGGACTGAACAACAAGTAACTGATTTGTTGAATGACATAAATGAATTCACAACAGATTCTGATGAAAAAAATTGGTATTGTTTACAACCAATTGTAGTAAAACAAAAAAAGGATGAGAACAAGTGGTACGTAATTGACGGACAACAACGGTTAACTACAATTTATCTAATCTTGTATTATTTGAATCAAAAATATACAGAAGAAAAAAGAGTTAAATTGTTTGATTTAGAATATGAAACTCGAAAAGATTCGGCGGATTATTTAAAAAATAAGTTAGGTAAGATAAAAGAAGATACTTCAAATATTGACTATTTTTATATATCAACTGCTTATCAAACTATTTGTGATTGGTTCAAAAAAAAGGAAGAGAAACTTGATGTGATTACGTTTAGTTCTAAATTCAATTCTTCTACAAAAGTTATTTGGTACGAAACTTCACAAAATGAAGATTCTATTGATATTTTCACAAGAATAAACAGTGGGAAAATACCTTTAACGAATGCAGAATTAATAAAAGCATTGTTTTTAAATAGCTCTAACTTCTCCAATACAGACACAGAGAAACTGCGTTTGAAACAATTAGAAATAGCTTCAGAATGGGACAGAATTGAATTTGCTCTACAGGACGATTCTTTTTGGTATTTCATCAACAAAAATGAAAACAATCTTCCAACGAGGATTGAGTTTATTTTCAAATTAATGTATGAAGTAGCACAAGCAGAGGATAAAGAAGTGGAGGAAAGAAAACACTTGGGAATAAAAACTAAAGAACAAATTGATAAGAGAAAAATTGAACATCAAACAATTGTTGAACAATTCGGAAATGATGAGTATGCTACTTTCAGATTTTTTAATGATAAATTCAAAAATAATTCTGAAGTAAATAATAACTGGAAAGACATAAAAAAGTATTTTCAAACGCTTGAAGAATGGTACAACGATAGAGAATTGTATCATAAAATCGGTTATCTGATTACAGTTGGAATAAATATAAAAACTATTCTTGGTAATAAAGAAAACAAGACCAAAATTGATTTTGGGAAGTGGTTAGATCAAGAAATCAAAAAAATAGCAAGCAAAAAGCAAGTTGATAAATTAGAATATGAAAAAGATAATGCTCAGTTAATCAATGTATTGCTTTTGCACAACATCATTACAACAATAAATAGCGATGATACTTCTCTACGTTTTCCATTTAATAAATACAAAGACAAGAAAAATGGTGGTTGGAGTTTAGAGCATATTCACGCACAAAATTCTGATAATATTACAGAAATCGATGATTTTGAAGAATGGTTGAAAGTAATAGATACCGATATGATTACGGAAGAAATAAAAACAGAAATCAATAATTTCAATAATGACAAACAAAAGGAAAAAGTTTCTTCACTTGTCGAGAAATTAAGTAATCTATTTGGCGAACTTGATATTCATTCTATTGAAAATATGGCATTACTTTCCAAAAATGACAACTCAAAACTTAATAATGGATTGTTTCCTGTAAAAAGAAAAAGAATAATTGATCTTGAAAAGAATGGAGCATTTATCCCTATTACTACCAAAAAAGTATTCCAGAAATATTTTGATGACTGTACAAAACAATTTAGTAAATGGGAAGAAAAAGACAGAAATGCTTATTTGAATGACATTAAAGAAACTTTGAAAAACTATTTATCTCAAACAGAATTATAAAGACAATGAACAATAATTTAATATCAAATAACATAACTTTTTTACAACTACTATCATCTGAAAGCAAAGTATGTAATTGCTGTGGAAATTTAGAATGGAATCCTCTTAATAAAATAGAAATACCAATCATACAACGAGATTATGCACAAGGTAGAACTGGTAAAGAAGAAGTTAGAAATAATTTCTTAGAAACGCTTAAAAATACTCTTATACAAAACACTAAATTAGAATTAGATTTTGTTTACGGCAGTATAAAAGATAAGGTTTTTCAACCACTCGATGGTCAACAACGTTTAACAACTTTGTTTTTGTTGCATTGGTTTATTGCTATAAAAGAGAATAAGTTAAATGATGAATTGAAAAAACTCTTAACAAAATTCACCTACGAAACACGTACCAGCTCACGTGAGTTTTGCGAAGAATTAATCAATAAAGGGATTGATTACAATCAAAAAGATAATATTTCTGAACAAATCATCGATAACTCTTGGTTTTTTCTTTCATGGAAAAGAGATCCAACAATAAAATCTATGCTAACAATGTTGGATTCGATTGAACAGAAATTTAGAGATACAACGGAAGTTTGGGGTAAACTAAACAATATTAGTTTTTATTTCATAGAATTACAGGATTTCGGACTTTCCGATGACTTGTATATAAAAATGAATGCAAGAGGTAAACCTCTAACTGATTTTGAAAACTTCAAAGCAAAGTTTGAACAGCATATTACGAAAAATCATTGGGAAAAAGATATTACTAATCCACAAGAAACGTTTACTCATAAAATAGATACTAATTGGACAGATTTATTTTGGCAGTATAAAGATGAAAACAATAAAATAGATGATAATTTTCTGAAATTCTTTTCAACAATTGCGATTCTTAATTATGCTCAAAATAAAGAAATTTTTGAAAATTTAGAAGAAGAAATTGAAATTAAAAAAATACTTAAAAAAAAGAATAAAAGCAAAAATGTTACTGAAGATGCTGTAAAGAAAGAACGTATTGAAATAAGAATCACTGAGTTAGCGAATAATTATAAAGCTATCACACCAAAAGATTTTCCTACTGCTATTTCTTTTGATTTTCTTAAGAAATGTTTAGAATATTATTCAAAGGATGACAATGATAAAATCTCTTTAGAACTAAATCTGTGGGATATAACAAAATCAGGAAATTTGTTTGTAAATTCAATAAAAATAAATGAAAATACGACTTATAAAACCCGAGTACTATTTTATGCTCAAACATTATTCTTCCTAAATAAAAGTTCTGATTTAATCTCGTTCAACAATTGGATGCGTGTTGTAAGGAATATTGTAGAAAACTCAACGATAGATAGTGCTGCTATGTTCATTTCAGCAATAGATTTAATTAACGAGCTTTCTGACGGATGTTTTGATATTTACGGATATCTTTCTCAAAATAATATCAAATCAGGATATTCAAAAGTACAAGTGGAACATGAGGTAATTAAAGCAAAATTAATAAGTGGAATTGAAGGTGATAGATGGAAGAAACTTATTTTTGAGAATGAAGATCATCAAATGTACAAGGGTGTAATTCGATTTTTATTAGATAATAATGAAAACTTAGAGATATTTGAAAAATGGAGTAATAGAGCTAATTATTTTTTTGCTAATGATGGAATTATAGAAAAATATAAAAAGGATGCATTATTGCTTAGAGCATTAGTTAGTCAATTTAAAGATTGGAATCAATTTAATGCATTGGATTACGATTGTGAAAAAGGAACTTGGAGTAATATTTTAAGAAACGAAAAACTCATTCCAAAATTTCAAAAATTATTAGAAACGAATGATGAGGCAGATTTAAGAAAAATGCTTCTAATAGATTCTACTATTGAGGACGAAAAACTTAGACTTGTACATGAAGATTTATATAAAACTAAAATATTAATGGCAATAGAAAAAAGAACTAGATTAGCCAAAAATTATAATAATTATGTACTTTATCCTTACAATGCAAAAGTTGACTGGAAAAAATATATTGTAGGTTCTGAAAGGAACAAAATATTGTCAGATAAGATTAATGAAGAAATAATTACCTTTAAAAATGAAAATCAACAATTAAAATCTAATGGAGAATTAATTCCATTTTTCTGGGGATTAGATATTCCTTTTATATATAATAAAGTGGAATACATTTGGGACCGTAATAATAAAATAATTAAAGTTTCTACTAAGGAAGAATTTGTTGTAGAAGAATTTTGTTGGGAAAAATAAAAAATCAAATAATTAATAGGACTCATCCAAAAGATGAGTCTTTTTTTATTTTATAACTTTTTAATGGACATGTATTGTCTTTATCTAAAAATACATTTGTTACAAATAATTAGATAATGGAAAACCTTAACAAAAATCAAATCTTAGAAAATATTGGTCTTTTATATGAAAAAGCTGAAAATTGTAAATTAGAAAACTCATTTTTTGAAAGTGCAAAAGATGAAATAAATTTACTACAACGTTATTTTAAATTATCTGAAAGTCAAATATTATTCATAGCTGTTATTATTGCTTTAAATTATAAAGGGAGAACTGTTGATTTGAATGATTTAATTCAATATTTTGATTGTAATCCAATGAGAATTCTTGAATTTTCAGACGATTTAGATTTTTTGCAAAAGCAGAAATTTATTAAAAAACAGAAGTCTAGACACCGAATAAAACTTCAAGGAATTTATGATGAGTTTACAATCAATGAAGAAATTACTAATGCCATTCTTAATAATAAACCTTTTCCTAAAATTCTGGATGAGAAAAAAAATGATGTCATAGATTGTTTGGAAGAAATATACAATTTGGGAAATCGTAGAGATGAAGACGAAATTTCTACTTCTGAGTTATTTAGATATACAAGACAAATAATTAATCTTCATGTCAATTTTCCATTAATTAAAAAAGTGAAACAATTTAATTTTACTATCGATGAAAATTATCTTTTCCTGTATTTGATTTGGAAAACAATTACGGGTAAAGAATCGACAGATATTGGTAGAGCATTAGAAGGAATCTATGAAAATGCTGGTAAGCGAATTGATGTAATGCAAAATTTAATAAATGCTAATCATGTATTATTAGAAAACAATTTAATTGAAATTGTGGAAGCGAAGTTTTTTAACGATACTGAAATGAAATTATCGAGTAAATCGTATCAACTTCTATTTGATTGTGGAATTAAATTAATGCACAATAAAGTAAAAAAAGATAATGTTATTGAACCATTAGAAATTGTTGCACGTGAATTGATTTTTGATCAAGATGAGATGAAGCAACTTAGTTTTTTAGAAAATTTATTAGAAGAAAGCAAGTTTAAAGAAACACAAAATAGGTTAAAGGAAAAAGGTTTACCAAAAGGAATTTCAATATTATTACATGGATTTCCTGGTACAGGTAAAACAGAAGTAGTTAAACAATTAGCAAAATCAACAAATCGCTCAATCATGAAAGTTGATATCAGTCAATCAAAATCAATGTGGTTTGGAGAAAGTGAAAAAGTCATTAAACGTGTTTTTACATCATATAAATCGTTTTTAAATGAATGTAATCACACACCTATTTTGTTATTTAACGAAGCTGATGCGATATTTTCTACAAGAAAAGAAATTAATAGCTCTAATGTTGCGCAAACGGAAAATACAATTCAGAATATTCTTTTGGAAGAACTGGAGAATTTTGACGGAATTTTGATGGCCACTACAAATTTGGCAACGAATTTAGATACCGCATTTGAGAGAAGGTTTTTGTATAAAATATTTTTTGATCAACCAAAAGAATCAATTAAAGCTAAAATTTGGAAATCAAAATTTCCTTATTTAACGAAAGATTCCTGCAAAAAATTAGCTGCAACATTTAATTTCTCTGGAGGGCAAATTGAGAATATTTACCGTAAAAGTGAGATTAACGAAGTGCTTTATGATAAGAAATGTAATATTAACGAAATACAACAATTTTGTAATGACGAATTAATAAATTCTGAAAGTCCTAAAATTGGTTTTGGGAAAAGTAGTTAAAAGCTTTGTTAACTACATATTCAACTCATATCTAACAGAACGTCCTGCACCTTCAGTAATCAATACTTTTTTTTCAACTAAATCTTGTAAATCACGTGTAGCCGTAGCTTTTGATGTTTTTGTTATCGAAATATATTTCTTTGCTGACATTCCGCCTTCAAATCCTTCTGCTCCTTGATCCAACATTTTGATAACGACTTTTAGCTGACGTTCGTTTAAAAGAGGTTTTGTTTGATCTAAAAACTTCGTTTTATTTAAAATAAAATTGGTTATTTTCTTTGCTTGGATTTGTGCATCAAGAATAGTTGTAGAAAAATACAAAATCCAATCTGTAATTTCTAATGTTTGCTGAGCATCTTTCAATGCTTCGTAATAATTCTTTTTATCCTTTTCAATCGTACTTGATAAACTCATGATTAACGGACGATTAAAACTTTCTGCTAAACATTTTTCTGCAATAGCACGTCCAATTCGTCCATTTCCATCTTCAAACGGATGGATTGATTCAAAATATAAATGTGCAATAGATGCTTTAATTAATGCATTTTTAATATCGATTGGTTCAACTTTGATTTCATTATACCAATTGACAAATTTTTGCATTTCTGTTGAAACTAATTCTGAAGGAGGAGCTTGATAATGTATTTTTTCACGTCCATATGCTCCCGAAACAATAACCATTGGCTCTTCACCGATTCTATAATTTCCTGCATTAATAGAAGTAGAATTTTCGAATAAGATTTTATGCCATTCTTTTACTAAATCTTCTGTTAGTTCAGTTTTAAAGTTATTACGAACATCGACCATTAATTCACCTATTCCACGTGCATTTTTATCTTTTATATGGCTAATAGAAGAATGAATCCCAATTTTATTTTTAATGGATGACATTACATCTTGACGGCTATAAAATTCGCCTTCAATCTCAGAAGTTTTAATTGCTTCATCAATCATAAATTGAATAATCGTTTCTTGCTTGATATCTTCGGGCAGGGTATCAATCATTCCTTTTAATTCGCCTGTTTTTAAAGCAAATTTTATAACTATTTGGTCAATTACAGATGAGTCATATTCAAAATTTGCCCAATTTTTATATTGCCAATTGTATTTCATGAGCCGATTATTTAATCTAATTGGCTCAAATATAATAAAAATATGAGCCGATTAATAAATTTATTTAGCTCATTAAGTTCATTAACATCAATTAAACATTTTAAATTCACTATTTTACTTCATCTTTCTTAGCCCAATTCTAAATAAGAAAATCATCATTCTTATAAAATAGATTTGACTTTTAAAACGTATAATTATGAGTCAAATACAGATTTTGTTGGTTTATAATTGAAAGAATAAACTCAATAAAAATGAAGAATCATTAATTCAGATTTGCTGTTATCAGAATGGAAAGAGAACATATTTTTCGATAGGTCAATTATGTTTAATAAAGTATAATGTTAATAAACCATAATTTATTTCATTTTAATCAAATTAAGGATTATAAATATTATAATAAAAATACAACACTATTATATTGTAATTGAATTTGTTGTGAAAAACATTAAAATTCTTTTATTTTTAACTTGTTTTTTATGTTTTAGATTTTATATATTTGCATTCAAAATAAAAGGTATTATTCTTTTTATTTTTGGTCCTATAACTCAGTTGGTTAGAGTAGCTGACTCATAATCAGCAAGTCGTTGGTTCGAGCCCAACTGGGACCACAAAAGCACCTTTTTAAAGGTGCTTTTTTTATGTCTATAATTTTTAATTTTATTTATAATTTATTGTAAATAAAGTTTTTATGTTTTTTTTTAGTAAGCTTGAAAGACTTTCTTCAATAAGGTAATCCCAATTTATTTTTTTATTTCATTTAACGATGAGCCGATTATTTTGATTAATTGGTTCAAAAAAGTGTGAATTATGAGCCGATTAGTAGTTTTTGAGGTTTCAGATATATGTATTGTACGATGAGACTAAGACTAAGACTAAGTATGCGG
>NZ_JAOCDJ010000052.1:0-12282 GCF_029840885.1 Empedobacter sp. GD03861 | reverse complement strand
TTAGAATCTCTTTCTTAATTGTATTATTAAAGAAAGGGATTCTTTATTTCTTAACATTTCCTTATTTTTTTTTCAAATTGGTTCCTAGCTGATTATAAATAAAATGTATTAATTAACTTGTCTAAACAACAAAATATCAATTAACACAAATTATTTATGAAAAAAAATTACTTCCTACTAAGTATGATTTTACTTGGTATAGATTCTTTTGCGCAGGAATACAAAATGCCCGTTTCTAGTGTTACTTCTAAACAAGAGGCACAAAGTGGTAATGAAGCTACTTTTAGCGCAGATGGTATATTAACGACAATGTACCATTCTAAATGGAATCAAAATGGAATCCCAGATCAATTAGATTTTAGTTTCAACAGTCAAGTTAAATCTATAAAATCCCTTGCCTATTTTCCAAGGCAAACAGGTACTAATGGAATTTGGACAAATGTTGAAATTTTATATTCAACTAAAGATGATCCAACAAATTTCAAAACAGCGACTACGAGTGCTATAACATGGGCTGGAGATTCTACATCTAAAAAATTTGATTTTGATAAAGAAATTATCAATCCAGCAGTCATTAGAATAAAAGTGAATGCTGTTCTAGGAAATTTCTCGAGTGCTGCGGAAGTTGAGTTTTACTCGTCTGATCAAATTACTCCAATAGCTTCAGAGTGTGTAATACAAACAAATGAGTTCTCAAACTATAAGGATATGAAAGTTTCTCCATTAGTTGCAGGTTCGTCAGCATCAAGTTTTCAAACAGGAGAAAACATAGAGCAATCATTTGATGGAGATTACAATACGCTTTATCATTCTAACTACAATTCTACTGAAAAAACTTTCCCTATTTCATTAATTTATGCTTTTGATGGAAACACACCATTAGATTATCTGATCTATTATCCAAGAAATGATGGTGGAGTAAATGGTTTATTAGGAAAAGTAAAAGTTAGTTACAATACTATAGCTGATCCTACTTATATTGAAATTTCTACACAAGATTTTGCGCAAACAAATGATGTAAGAAATATATCTTTTCCATCACAGATAAAACCTTCTTCTATCAAATTAGAAATTTTAGATGGCAAAGGAAATTTTGCAAGTGTTGCCGAGATGGAATTTTATCAAAAAAATTCAAACAAGTTTGATCAGAAAAAGTATTCAACAATTTTTAAAGATGATTTATTCTCAGAATTAAATTCAGGCGTAAATCAACAAACAATTAATGGAATTACTACATCTCCTTTTGTTAAATCTTTAGCACAATGCCTATTAGATAATAAATACAAAAAAATAGATCGTGTTAACGAACATAAAGCATATAAAACAATAGCTTCTATCAATAAAGAATACAAAATTGGAAATTACAATGCTTACGAAAATCCAACAGGAATAGTTTTTTCGGAAAAAACAACTAGCGTTATGTTTGTAAGTGGTATTCCTTCTGGTGAAAGTGTATATTTACGTGTTAGAGATTCTGCTAACGAAGCAAATGTAACTGATATCTCTTACCCTTTATCAAATGGAATAAATGCTATTGAAATGAAAAATAATGGATTAGGATATATTTCTTATTATTCTGATTCTAATAATCTACCAAATATAAAATTAAATGTAGTATCAGGTATCGTAAATGGTGTTTATAATACCTACTCTACAACAACTGAAAAATGGAAAGAAATAGTAGAAAATAATGTATATTCTAAAGTAGATATTGTAGGATATTACACACACCTTATTATTGATAAAACTCCTGTAAAATTATATAATGTTAATTCTCCTCAAGCATTAATAGATAAATACGATGCTATCACAAAATCTGAACGAGAATTGATGGGATTCTTCAAATACAATAAAGACTTCAATACAAAACAATTAGTTTACACAGAGAATAAAGGTGGTTGGTTTGCTGGCGGAACTGGAGCACATTTAGATTTAACTTGGGGTGCTGCAAACTCAGCTTCTCCAACAGGATTAGATGTTTGGGGTATAGCTCATGAATTGGGACATGTTAACCAAATTAGACCAGATTTAAAATGGACTGGAACTACAGAAGTTACAAATAATATTTATTCAGTTTGGGCTACTTATAATCTAATAAAACAAAATGGAAGTATTAATTATCTAAGAGTTGAATCGGAAACAGGAGATGCTACTAATTATCCTAAAGTATCAGGAAACAGATATGGTGAATTTATCAAACATACATTAATCGACAAAAAAAGTTTTAATGATATTGATGATGATCCTCATTTCAGAAAATTAGTTCCATTTTGGCAATTAAGTTTGTATTATCAATTAGCTGGAGCTGCTAAAGGTGCACCAACTTTAGCTTTTGATAATGATATGTCAGACGAGTTAAAAAATACTACTGTTTCACCTTCAACTGGTATTGATTACGCACATTGGTTTGCTTATACTGCTGAACAAGCAAGAAATAGAGATTCTTCTAAAATAACAATGGGTCAAAATAATCTAAATTTCGCTAAAGATTTAGCAGATGCTGTACAAGAGGACTTAACTGACTTCTTTACAAATATCGGATTCTTTACTCCTGTTACTAAAGAAATTGATGACTACGGAAAAGTTACTATCATTGTCACGCAAGAAATGATTGATGAAGCAAAATCGTATATCAAATCCAAAAATTATCCAAAACCAGTTTCTCCAGTAATGCATTACTTAAACTCATTTAATGTAAATATTTACAAAGACAAATTAAAACTTTCTGGGAAAACAGGTGAAGGTGCTAGTATTGTAACAAATACGAACGGAACGTTTTTAACTGTTGAAACTGCAAAATGGGCAAATGCTGTTGCTTACGAAACTTACAATGAAGAAGACGAATTAATTTCTGTTTCTGTTTTAGGTACAGGAGATGTTACGTTTAAAAATACATTTGTAGATTTCCCAGTCAATGCTAAAAAAGTATATGCTGTTGGTTTCGATGGCGCTAAAATACTAGTTTATCCAACTAATTTATCTACTAACGAAAGTATCAAATCTACGGATTTTAATATTGTTCCAAATCCAATCAAAAATGACTCAAACATTAAGATTACACTTAACAATTCAAAAGGACAATACAATTTAAGTGTAATTGACATCAATGGAAAAGTCATCACAAATTCGATTGGAAATATAGATGAATTGAATAAAACTATCAATTCAAAATTCAAATCATTACCAAAAGGTATCTATATTGTTACATTGAAAAATGAAACTTCAAATTACACGAAAAAGATTATTAAAGAATAGTTTAACACGTATAATTCATAAACAAAAAACTCCCGCAAATGCGGGAGTTTTTACTACTATATAAAAGATAATTATTTCGCTTTATACTTCGCGATTCCATCTTGTAACCATTTTAGGTAAACTTCTACATCAAGTTCAGCTTCTAAAGGTTTAGAAAAACGATTCAAATCTTTATCAACCAAAATATAATAAGGTTGAGCATTTGCATTGAAATGTTCAATCTCGAAAGAAGTCCATTTGTTACCAACTGTTTTCAAATTACGATCTAACGCTTTCGAAAATACTTTTTGATCTTCTGGTAATTCTTTTGCTTCGTCAACATATAACGAAACTAAAACAACATCTTCAGCCAAAATTTTCTTCACACGCTCATCGCTCCAAACACGTTCTTCAACTTTACGGCAATTTGCACACGCATGCCCTGTGAAATCTAACAACATTGGTTTTCCAACTTTCGTTGCGTAAGCTGCTGCTTGATCAAAATCTTTGAATGCAGGAATTCCATGAGGTCCAGCAACCATATTTGGATCATCAAATTTAGCTGTTGCTTGTCCACCTCCTACACCTTCGTGGAAACCTCGTGGCGCTTCAGAATAGGTCATTGGAGGTGTTAAACCACTTAATAGTTTTAATGGTCCACCCCATAAACCTGGAATCATGTAAATCGCAAATGATATCGAAACCAATGCAAATAACATTCTCGGAACACCAATTGTTTGCACAGGTGAGTCTAATTCTAATCTAAATTTACCTAAAAGATATAATCCTAAGAAGATAAAAATTGCAATCCAAAATGCTAAGAAAATTTCTCTTGGTAACCAATTCATTTGCCAAACTAAATCTGCGTTTGATAAGAACTTCAAGGCAAAAGCTAATTCAATAAATCCTAAAGAAACTTTGATTGTATTTAACCATCCACCAGATTTTGGCATTGAATTTAACCAACCAGGGAACATCGCAAACAATGTAAATGGAATCGCTAATGCTAAAGAGAAGCCAAACATTCCTACGATTAATGAATAATAGTTTCCTCCTTGCGTCGCTTGAACTAATAACGAACCAATAATTGGTCCTGTACAAGAGAATGATACTAATGCTAATGTGAATGCCATAAAGAAGATCCCAATTAATCCGCCTTTATCAGCACCTTTATCAGCTGCATTTACCCATTTACTTGGTAATGTTAATTCAAAAGCACCAAAGAATGAAATTGCAAATACAATAAAAATAGCAAAAAACGTTAAATTTACCCACGGATTTGTTGACATTTCATTTAGAACAGATGGTCCAAAAATAACTGTCGCCAATAAACCTAATGCAACATAAATAACAATGATTGATAATCCATAAATAAAGGCTTTTCCAACTCCTTCTCCTTTCGATTTACTTTGTTTTGTAAACATACTTACTGTCAAAGGAATCATTGGGAAAATACAAGGCATTAATAGCGCTGCCAATCCTCCTAAAAATCCTAAAGAAAAGATTTTCAATAAACCATTATCTTTCTTTTCGTTATCTGCTAATAAAGAATCATCAACTTTTTTGATTGTATCTTGTGTTGCCGCAACAACTGCTGTAGAATCTTCTTGAACAGAATCCTGCGTAATTTCAGTTACTGCTACTGTATCTTTTGCTTCTGTAGCATCTGCTGGCTTCGCCTCTTCTTTCGTTTCTTCAACTTTTGCAGACGGCGTTAATTTTATTGTTCCGCTTGTTTCATCTGGTGGCAAACAACGTTCAGCATCACACATCTGAAATTCGATTGTGTATGATACATTTACAGGTTTATCACCCGAAACTTTTACTTTTTGAACAAATTTTACTTGATTTTCGTAATATTTTTCATCTTGTTCAAAAATTTGGCTGTATTTATCTATACGTTTTCCTACTTCTCGCGCACCTCCAACTAATTTTGCATTTGCAGCTGGTTTAAATGATGCACTTGCTGGAATTCCAATTCCTCCATCAGGATGTTTCATTGAATAAAGGTGCCAACCTTTATCAATTTTTCCTGTTACCTCGATTTCAAACTCATTCTGTCCAACCTCCTTCACCGAACTCGACCATTTTGCAGGACTAAATAACTGTGCGTTGACTAAAATTGGAAACAAAAAAAGTATCCAAAGTTTCTTTAACATACTGTAATGTTTAAAAAGTTTTTACTTGTTTCTGTCGTTTTGAAACGTTCATCCAAACGATGATTTACCACCCAAATAATTTGATCTTTTTGGTCACAAAGCAACCAAACCTTCTCTTTTTCTAACTTAGAAAGTTTCAAATCTTTCATAAACTTACTCAACAATTTTTTTTGACCTTTCATTCCAATTGGATAAAAGAAATCTCCCTCTTTCACTTTTCTAAGTTTAAGCGGAAATAAAATTGATGTAAAGTCTACTATTTCAGTAGCGTTTTCGTGTGGATTTATCGATTTCACGAACTTCAAATTTAACGAATTGATTTCAATTAACTCATCAAAAATCGTTAATTCATCTTCATTTTCTTCTTCTATTTTTTGCAACAACAAATTTTCTCGATTTTTAATTAATCGATAAGTTGCTGATTTTATTTCACTTCCCGTTTCTGCATCCAAAAATTTTAAAATTTCTTTGCTCGACGAAAATCCATATTTTTCGAACAAATAATGTAAAAATGTTTCTAATGGTTGAAGTTTTTTTAATGCTGAAATTTCAATTTCAATCGGATTATCTCCTGAGAATAAATCACTTCTAACTTCTCCAACTTTATTTTGTACAATTTGATAATTATCATTGATATGATTTAAACTTGACAAAAAATTCTCATCAAATTGCGGATGAAGCTCTTTTAGAATTGGTGTAATGTGATGACGAATCTTATTTCTAGTATAATCATCCGTCGCATTCGTATAATCTTCTCGCCAATTTATTTCATTTGATTTTGCATATTCCAACAAATCATTTTTTGTAAAATTTAAAAGTGGACGAAAGATTTTTCCATTATCAATTTGCATTCCAACCAAACCTTTCAAACCTGTTCCACGAGAAAGATTAATCAAAAAA
Source organism: Empedobacter sp. GD03861 (assembly GCF_029840885.1). Classification (NCBI taxonomy): domain Bacteria; kingdom Pseudomonadati; phylum Bacteroidota; class Flavobacteriia; order Flavobacteriales; family Weeksellaceae; genus Empedobacter; species Empedobacter sp. GD03861. The sequence continues at coordinate 5,989 of NZ_JAOCDJ010000052.1, read as the reverse complement.
GTTTCAATATTATCATCCAAATGATGAGCTGTCACCAAAACATCCAAACGATTTTGTTGTTGAACTTGCTCAAACCACTCATAACGCAAATTTCGGCAAGCCATTTCTACCGAATAATTTCCTACTTTCTGATAAGCCACAACATCAAAACGAGTCGAATGAAACGGTATATTATATTTTCCACAATATTCTCTCACAAACAATTCATCGCCATTTGCGTCTTCTTCACGCAACTGAAAATTACAATGTGCCACCTGAAAATTTGCAGCTGTTTGACGGAATAAATCTAACAAAACCATACTATCAATCCCTCCACTAATCGCCAATAAATAACGATGCGTAGAAAAAGAACGTTGTACTAAAAGTTCTTTAAACTCTTGTTGTATAGATCTATTTTTCATGAAATACAAATGTTCGAAATTAGGAAGAATTCTCGAAAAAGAGTTATACTTTTTTTCTTCATTCTTATAAAATTTTACAATAAAAAAGCCTGAAAAACTCAGGCTAAAGATTTATTTTAAACTTTCTAAAGATTTATTTTCAAGAATTTCTAAAGTCGAATCTCTCAATTCAACCATCACCTTATTCAATGTACAAATGCCTTCGTTAGGGCAATCATCACATTTTTCGTAGTAATTTTTACTTACACAAGGTAAAAGCGCGATTGGTCCTTCTAAAACACGAATCAAAGATGCTAAACTAATATCTTTCGCATCACGTGCCAAATAATATCCACCACCTTTTCCTTGTTTCGAATTGACAAAGCCTAACTTTTTTAAATCCAATAAAATAGCCTCCAAGAATTTTTTCGGAATAACTTCTGTTTCAGAAATTTGTCCGATTAAAACTGGTTTGTTACTTTCTTGTCTGGCCAAATGAGCCATTGCTTTTAGTCCGTATTTTGTCTTTTTTGATAACAATTCTATAAGATTTAACTACAAAAATAACGTTGATTGTTGTATAAAACAAATATAAAATTAAATCGTTGAACCGAGATTTAAAAATATTTCATCAAAAAATCAATTACCTTTTGAGTTGTAGAATTATAGGGATAATTGATAAATTTTGAAGGTGATAAAAACCAATTGACTTTTAAAATCGGTTTCATATATGAAAAACTCTTTCTAAATATATTTTTCGCTAATAAACAGTAAGATGACGAATATTTGCTTTATTCTTACATTGCTTATCATAAATCTCATCTATTTTCGTTTTAAAATCTGGCACATGAAAAATTTTGAACGTTAATTTACCACTATTTTGAGTATTTTTAATCCCAAAAAGCAACAAATGAAAAATAATCTTACTTTGATTGACAAATTAAATCACATCAAAAATTTATTTATTATTGGTAAAAGTGATGGTAATTTGAATGAAAAAGAGATTCAAATTATCTCTGATATTGCCAAATTTCATGAGCTTTCTGCTAAAGATGTAAGTTATATTCTGAACGAAAACACGAAGTTTGATTTTACGTTGCCAAAAACCTTTACTGATCGACTTTCTTTGTTGTATGACGCTGTTTTATTAATGGTTGTGGATTTGAATATTCATCAAAATGAAAAAGCAATTTGTATTGATTTAGCTAAAAAATTTGAATTTAATCCTCAAATTATTGATGAATTAATCGAAGATATTTTGAGTTATATTTTAGAAGGAAAAGAATGCGATGAAGTGATGGAATATTTGCTTAAATACTCGCATCCAAAGCAAAATTTGAATTAAATTTTTATTGAAAAAGTTGATAAATCGTTAACAAAGAAATCACACTCGTCACTCCTCCTATTACATAGTTGATATTCTTTAAAATAAACGAATCTTCTTCTGATTTTGAATTAAAAAATTTCAGATACAGACCAAAAATAATCATCGAACCAACAACAACTCCTAAAGCAAAAACTGAGCTATTTGGTTGTCCAAAAACATTAACATTATACGAAATCAACGTTGCGCTTAAAAATACATAAAAAGGTATTGGAAAAACATTTATGGCAGATAACAATAACCCATAGATGAATTTATTTTTTTGTTCTACATCACCTTGTTGTTTTAGCTTTTTATTCTTCTTTTTTTGATCTTGTTTCTTTGCAAAAAAGAGAAAATAAATCGTAATAATTACAAAAACAGCTAATCCAATTTCCCTAAAAATCTTCGTAACTTCTTCATTAAAATCAATAAATTTTGCCAGAAAAATTGCCAAATAAACCTGAATTGCAATCGTAACCGCTGTTCCAGACATAAAAGTATATGCACTTTTAGTTCCTGCTTGTTTCCCAATTTTCACCACCGTCATATTCAACAATCCAGGAATGGATGATCCAATAAAAGCTGTGAAAATTCCGATTAAAAGTAGTTCTAAATACTGCATTAATTCTTTTTAAAAAGGTTTGCAAATTTAGACAAACTTGTTGGAGAAACCTATTGAAGTAATATGAATCATTCAAAAAATATTACTTAAACGTCCATATTAACGCTGATTTTATTGAAGAATTGAAAATTGTAAAATGATTTTGCGAAGGATCATGTAAATAATTCCAATTTGATTTCAAGTTATCTTTTTCGCGTAATTTTTCTACAAATTGATCTGTAAACTTTGAAATTGAAATAGTTTTAGAACTTGAAATCCAAATCTTTTTATTTTCTAATAGATTAAAATCAAATTTTTCAAAATAAGAATCAAACAATTCGTGGTTATTCCACCAAAGCGAAGGATCAATTGCGATATAAGAATCAAAATAATGCGAAAAATAAAACAATATATCCATTACCAATAATCCGCCTAAAGACTCACCAACAATAGTTTTCGAATTATTTGTATAGTAATTTTTCGAAATATAAGGAAGTAATTCTAATACAATAAATTTCTCAAAATATTCTGCATTTCCATATTCTGGAACCCATTTTTTATCTTTTGCAATGTATGTATTTCTTGTAAAATCTAAATTTCGATTAATATTTTCAATTCCTACAATCATCAATGGTTGAATATGATTTGATATAATTAACTCATCAATTAGTTTTGATATTTGCTTAAATTTTTCATTAATTCCGCCATCTAATAAATACAAAACAGGCAAACTTTCATTTATAAAACGCTCTGGTATCCAAACAAAAATATTTCTTTCTTGGTTTAAAAAATCAGAATACAACTTTTTCTTTTTGTAATTTAATTCGCTTGACATTTATACTTTTTTGAGGCTTTATTAAAGTTAATCGAAAAAAATCAATAAAAAAACCACTCCAAAATTTGGAGTGGTTTTTCATATATTTTAAAAATTAAATTAAAATTACAAAGCTTGTAACTGCTCTTCAATTTGAGCAATTTTAGATAATGCATCAGCCTCTTTTTTACGTTCTGCATTAATCACTTGTTCTGGTGCACCAGCAACAAACTTTTCGTTTGATAATTTTTTACGAACCGAGTTTAAGAAACCTTGGTTGTAATCCAACTCTTTTTGTAATTTCTCACGCTCAGCTTCAATATCGATATTATCAGACATCGGAACCATAAATTCTAACGTACCAACACGGAAAGCAAAACCTTTTTCTGGTTTATCACCTGTATTGAAATTAGAAACATTTCCTAATTTAGAGAACACATCTACATAAATTTCATTCGCAGCTTGAGCATCAGCAAAAACTTCTAATGCTTCTTTTGGTGACATTCCTTTTTCTGAACGTAATCCACGAATAGCAGTTGTTGCTTCTTTTGTATTTTCAAAATTCTTGATAATCTCTTCATTGAAAGATGTTACTTCAGGATATTTAGAAATAATTAAGGCTTCGTTTTCTGTTCTTTCAGCAATTAAATGCCAAATTTCTTCTGTTAAGAAAGGCATAAATGGATGTAAAACTTTCAATACATTTTCTAAATAAGAAATTGTTGCTGCATAAGTTTTTGCATCAATTGGCTCACCAAAAGTAGGTTTAATTGCTTCTAAGTACCAAGAACAGAAATCATCCCAAATCAATTTATAAATTACCATCAATGAATCAGATAAACGATATTGATCGTAATTATGTTCGATATCTGCTAATGCTTGTTGGAATTTATTTTCGAACCATTCAACCGCTTTTGTTTGAGCAGAAGTTTGTTCTAAATCTTCTTTCACTTCCCAACCTTTTATTAGACGGAAAGCATTCCAAATTTTATTCGCAAAATTACGTCCTTGTAGACACAAATCAACATCGAAAGGTAAATCGTTCCCAGCAGGCGCTGTTAGCAACATTCCCATACGCGTAGCATCTGCACCATATTCGTTCATCAATTCGATTGGATCTGGTGAATTCCCTAACGATTTTGACATTTTACGACCTTGTTTATCACGAACAATTCCTGTGAAATATACATTTTCGAAAGGTAATTCGTTACGATACTCATATCCAGCCACAATCATACGCGCAACCCAAAAGAAAATAATATCTGGACCAGTTACTAAATCTTGTGTTGGATAATAATAATTGATTTCTTCATTTTCTGGCTCATTGATTCCGTTGAAAACAGAAATTGGCCATAACCAAGAAGAAAACCAAGTATCTAACGCATCTTCGTCTTGACGTAAATCTTCGATTGTTAATGTAACATTTCCTGTTTTTTCCTGTGCTAATGGTAAAGCTTCTTCTTTTGTTAGAGCAACAACGAAATCTTCGTTTCCATCACCATAGAAAAATGCAGGAATTTGGTGTCCCCACCATAATTGACGAGAAATGTTCCAATCTGTTACATTTTCCATCCAATTACGATATGTATTTTTAAATTTCGCAGGATGAAATTTAATCGTATCATTCATTACATTTTCTAAAGCTGGTTTAGCTAAATCTGTCATTTTCAAGAACCATTGATTTGAAATTTTAGGCTCAATCACCGCTCCTGTTCTTTCAGATGTACCAACTTTATTATTATAATTTTCTACTTTTTCAAGTAAACCTTTTTCTTCTAATTCTTTCTCGATTTCTTTACGCGCTTTGAAACGATCTAATCCAGCATAATTTAATCCTAAATCATTTAATTTCGCATCATCCGTAAAAATATCAATAAAATCTAAATTATGTTTTTTACCTAATTCGTAATCGTTCACATCGTGTGCAGGCGTAACTTTAAGACATCCTGTACCAAATTCGATGTCAACATATTCGTCTTCGATAATATTTACTTTACGACCAACGATTGGAACAATAACTTGTTTTCCTTTCAACCATTCATATCGCTCGTCATTTGGATTGATACAAACTGCAGAGTCACCAAAAATTGTTTCAGGACGAGTTGTCGCCACAACAATATATTGATCAGTTCCGTCAACTTGATATTTTAAATGATATAATTTTCCATTTTTATCAACATGAATAACTTCTTCGTCAGAAATATTTGTCTTTGCTTCCGGATCCCAATTTACCATACGGTATCCACGGTAAATTAATCCTTTGTTATATAAATCAACAAAAACACGTTGAACAGATTCAGATAAATCTGGATCCATCGTAAATTTCGTACGATCCCAATCGCAAGAAGCTCCTAACTTTTTTAATTGGTCTAAAATAATTCCACCATGTTTATGCGTCCAATCCCAAGCGTGATTTAAAAATTCTTCACGACCGATATCAAATTTAGAAACACCTTCCTCTTTTAACTTCGCAACAACTTTCGCTTCAGTAGCAATTGAAGCATGGTCTGTACCTGGTACCCAACAAGCGTTAAATCCACGCATACGCGCACGACGAATTAAAACGTCCTGAATCGTATTATTTAACATATGTCCCATGTGCAAGACACCTGTTACATTTGGTGGTGGAATGACGATTGTGTAAGCTTTTCTTTCATCTGGAGTAGATTTAAAATACTTCTTCTCCATCCAGTATTCATACCATTTTCCTTCAACTTCCGTTGGCGTATATTTAGATGCGATTTCCATTATTTATATATGACTTAAAATAAATTTGGGCAAATTTACACAATCTGCCTTAAACTGCCTAGTATATTAAATATATATTA
>NZ_JAOCDJ010000051.1:0-12298 GCF_029840885.1 Empedobacter sp. GD03861 | reverse complement strand
TATCTTAAGTAAACTGTAACATTTGTAACTTTCATTTTAATTTTGATTTACCAACTTTGTACACGTTTTAGAAAAAATACAAAATGGAATTTATCTTACAACCTTGGCCATGGTATATTGGCGGACCAATAATCGCAATTGTAATGCTTTTATTGATTTATTTCGGAAAAAGTTTTGGATTTTCATCAAATTTCAGAACTATTTGTTCAGCTTTGGGAGGAGGAAAATCATGTGATTTTTTCTCGTTTGATTGGAAAGCTCAAAAATGGAATTTATTATTCTTAGTTGGCGCAGTAATAGGAGGTTTTGTTTCGATACATTTTTTATCAGATAATCAAATACCTGAAATTTCAGAAGCTACAATTGCAAAATTGAATGCAATGGGATTTGAAAGTGCAGGAAAAGCATATTCTCCAACCGAAATTTTTGAAACGATGTCTGTTAAAAATATTGCTTTATTATTTGTTGGTGGATTATTAATTGGTTTTGGAACGCGCTACGCTGGTGGTTGTACATCTGGACATGCGATTTCAGGTTTAAGTGATTTGCAGTTACCTTCATTAATCGCTGTTATCGGCTTTTTTATCGGTGGACTTTTGATGGTTCACGTTTTGTTTCCTTTAATTTTTTAATCTCATGAGAAGTTTAGTTTATATCATATTAGGTGTTATCTTTGGTGTAACCATGTACAAGGCAGAAACGGCCTCTTGGTTTCGCATTTTCGAAATGTTCAATTTTCAATCTTTCCACATGTACGGATTTATTGGTTCGGCTTTGGTTGTAGGTTTGATTGGAATACAATGGATGAAAAAGAAAGAAGTAAAAGATATCGATGGTGAAAAAATTGTGATTCAACCCAAAACGAAATCAATTGCTCGTTATTTGATCGGAGGAATTTTCTTCGGATTAGGTTGGGCTTTAGTTGGCGCTTGTCCTGGACCAATATTTGTGTTATTAGGCGCAGGAGTTTACCCAATTTTAATTACAATTTTAGGTGCATTAATCGGTACCTTTCTTTACGGAAAAATTAGAAACAAAATCCCACATTAAACATGATAAAAGAGAAAATAGAAGCAACTTATCCATATCAATTTGAAGAAGAATTATTGAATGAAATCGATGAATTAGGATCTTTGATAGAATTTAAAGTGAATGATGTGATGATAGATTTGAACCAATTTATCAAAGGAATGCCAATTCTTTTGAGTGGTGCAATCAAGATTATGCGCGAAGATTTTGATGAAGGAGAACTGTTGTTGTATTTTCTCGAAAAAGGTGATACATGTGCTATGACGATGGCGTGTTGTTTGGGTGATAAACAAAGTAAAATACGTGCTGTAGCCGAAACTGATGGAGAACTGGTGATGATTCCGATTGTAAAAATGGACGAATGGTTGGTAAAATATCCATCGTGGAGACGTTTTATTTTTGATAGTTACAATAATAGAATGGAGGAAATGTTGGTAGCGATTGACAATTTAGCTTTTAATGATATGAACGAACGTTTGAAGAAATATCTGTTGGATGTCGCAAGTATCAACAAAGGTAAAGTTGTGGTAAAAACACATCAAGAAATTGCTTATGAGCTCAATACTTCTCGTGTTGTTATTTCTCGTTTATTAAAAGCTTTAGAAAAGGAAGGTTTTCTTCAATTAAACCGAAACGAAATCACGATTAAGTAAGAAATTATTTAAAAAAATATAAATAGGAATCTCAATATTGAGTTCCTTTTTTTGTTTTAATCTTCCATATAGTCAATAATATCACCTGGTTTGCAATCTAAAGCTTTGCAAATTGCATTCAAAGTTTCGAAACGAATTGCTTTAGCTTTTCCATTTTTTAGGATAGATAAGTTGGATAACGTAATACCAACTTTTTCACTCAATTCATTTAGCGACATTTTTCGTTTTGCCATCATGACATCTAAATTGATAATAATCGCCATAATTTATATCGTTAAATCGTTTTCTTGTTTCATTTGAATATTTTTAAATAAAATTTAGTTTCCATATTTAGTAATTATTTATTTTTCAAATTGAATATAAATATTTTGAATTACAAAATAAATTTATTGTAAAACAATAAAAATGTATCGATAAACAATTTTAAATTCGTTTTTGTAAACGAAATAATTTTTATTGATTTGTAACGTTTTTGAACATTTATCCTCTATTTTGAATAATCCTTTGGGTAGAATGTTGTAGTACCTTTACACTCGAAATGAAAGCGATTAGTTACATAGCAGCTGTACTTCTTTTATTTGTTCTGTTAGTTAATGTCAACAAAACAAATCAAAATCATGCACCTAAAAATGTCGAAAATCTAACTTCAAAATTTCACGATTCAGAGAAAGTGATATTCAACACAATGATAGAAGAGTCTAAAACGAATGATTTTTCTTTTGATGAATTTATCAACGCAGATGTTAAATTTAATTTTAATCAGCAGATTTGTGTTCGTGTTTTTTCTGATTTATTTTCTACTTCAACTAATAAAATTTGCCTTTTGAGGCATTATATCTACGGTTTACCATTTATCTGATAAACACGAAGTTTCCTTATATATAACTATTTTCTAAGCATTCATTTTGTTTAGAAAGAGGTAATCTATTCACAAAAATTAAAAATTATGCACGAATTAAGTATTGTCAAAGACATATTTGATACGTTGAACGAGCACTATGATTCGAAGATAGAAGATATAGAAAAAGTTCAAATTACAGCTGGACTTTTATCAAATGTTCAACCTGTTTTAATTCAAAATGCATTTGATGCATTTATAGCTGATAACCAAAATTATAATGAAATCGAGCTAGAGGTTTTGGTCAATGAAATTGTAGCGTATTGCGAAAAATGTCACAAAAATTTCAAAGTCAACTATCACAAATTTGTTTGCGAAGATTGTTCAACACCATCCAGCACAATTGTCAAAGGAAATGAGCTTTTTATCTCGCAAGTCATCTTTAAAAATAAATAATCATTAAACATATTTCAATTATGTCAACAAATACACAAAATCCAAAAAGTCTTGGGAATAGAGTAGGATCTGTTCAATGCGACAACACAACTTTACATTTATTAAAAGCCAACGATTATGTTGCAAATGCAATTCGCGAACGTCTGAAAGATGTTTGTATCATCAATGTTTGTTCGTCTCCAGGATCAGGAAAAACAACGTTGTTACAAGAAATTGGAAAACGTTTGAGTAAAGAATTGAATATTTCTGTTTTAGTTGGTGATCCAGAAACGGAGCGTGATGCAGTTCGTATGCGCGAAGTAGGAATCAATGCTTTACAAATTGTAACAGGCGGAATGTGTCATATCGAAGCGCAAATGATTTTACAAGCTTTGGATCATATTAATTTGGATGGAACAGATTTATTATTTATCGAAAATGTAGGAAATCTTCTTTGTCCATCTGCTTTTGATTTAGGTGAAGATTATCGTGTTACACTTATCGCTACAACTGAAGGTGATGACAAACCAAAGAAATATCCACGTATGTTCTTAACAAGTGAATTGATGTTGGTTTCTAAATCAGATTTATTACCATATGTTCCTTTTTCTATCGAGGCGGTTACAAAGGATGCAAGAGAGGTTAATCCAAACTTAGAAGTGCAAACAATCAGTACGTTGAATGGAGAAGGAATTGACGAATGGTGTCAATGGTTGAAAGAGAAAGTTCAGTTGAAAAAAGAAGCTGCACAACAAAAATAATAGATCGAAACAATGGAAAATCAGTTGGTAATTATAGATGAAATTCAGTCAAAAACTGAAGAAGTGGAAAATATTTTGGATCAATTAACGATTGAATGGTTTGAGATTCGAAAACAAAAAATTACGAGAAAAACAACTGCTGGTTTAACATTAGAACTTCGATTACAAACTAAAAATGAGTGGCAGAACGGCGATCGATTATTTCATGAAAACAAATTAATAGCTTTAGTTTACATAAAACCTTGTTTGTGTATTCAGTTTTCTGCAAAGTCGAAGTCCGATGCCGCTGATTTTTGTTACTTCGTTGGCAATCGTCACCTTCCTATTTATTGGAAAAACGACGACGATAATCAACTTTTGCTTCCTTATGATGGTCGTATGTACGAGCAACTTTTGACTCGTTATCAAGATAAAATACAACTTGTCGAAGCACAATTAATCAGTGAATTTTTATTAAAAAATTTGGTAAAAAATTAAACCATGAATTGTAAAATATTTCATCGTATAACCCTTATTTTATCATTCTTTATTTTCTTTCAAAGTTGTCATTCTTCTTCTTCAAAAAAGAGCGAACGACAAGGTGAAATAAAAGCGGAAGATAGTCGTGGAAAAATGGTTTTGTTACCACAAGAAGCAAAACGAGTGATTGTACTTTTTGAACCTTCTTTGGACGAAATTTACATGTTGCACGCCGAAGATAAAGTGGTTGGAATTCCGCAACAAGTTTTTCAGAATGAAGATAAATTTGAGTTCTATGCAAAATTAGATGAGCGAATTAAAAATAAAACAATTGCGACGCCAACTTTTGGAGGTGGATCAAGTAATATCGAAACAATTGTTGGTTTGCAACCTGATTTAGCGATTGTTTATGAACAAAATATTGAAACAATTCAGCAATTAGAAGAATTAAATATTCCAGTTTTTACCGTTTCAAGTTTAAGTCAAGATAAGATTTACAAAGAATTGCTTGGAATGGGAACTTTATTAGGAAAAAAACAGCGTGCAGAAGAAGTGGTTTCTTATGTAAAAGCAGAGGCTAAAAAGTTGAAAGCTTCTGTAAATGAAAAACCTAAAAAAGTCTATTATGCGTGGTCTAAAGGACGTATTTTTTCGACATCTGGAAAAGGAACTTTATTAGATTTAGCGATCAAATTATCGGGTGCAGAAAATGCTTGTCCATTAGAAATGGAATCGCCAAATGTTGGTGCAGAATCGATCTATAAATGGAATCCAGATTTGATTGTTCTTTGGAATTCGAGCCTTGATGAGGTGTATCAACTAAAAGAATTGGATGCTTTGCCAGCGGTAAAATCAAAACAAGTTTTCGCTATGAATCCTGCGTTTTATTACGATCCGCATACAGTTAAGTTTTTATTATTTGCCAAACAACTTCGCAATTGGTGTTATCCTTCGGCTTATTCGACGGAACAATTAGATAAAGAGGTACAAAATGATATCATGCAATTGTACCAAAAACCAGATTTATACAAGAAAAATGCAATCTAAATTGAAAACTTACGGTCTACTTTTGATTTTACCACTTACGGTTGTCATTCTTTCTATGACAATGGGCGCAACGAATTTTGTAGGTATTTCGGAGTTGATTCGTTACAGTTCATCTGCAATGAGCAAGTTAATTTCGGGAACAACTAATTTACCTCAATCAAGTATAGAAACTATTTTGTGGCAAGTTTGTTTACCTCGTATTGTATTAACGTTTATTGTTGGTGCAGCTTTGGCATCTTCTGGAAATGTTTTACAGGCAATTTTCAGAAACCCAATTGTAGATCCATTTACATTAGGTATATCATCTGGTTCTGCTGTTGGCGCAGCTTTAGCAATGGTTGTTCCTGTATTATCTATCAATATTTCAGCATTTGTATTTGGAATTTGCGCTGTTTTATTAACGTATTTAATTTCTAAAACAAACGTCAAAAGTTCGTTAATCAATATGGTTTTATCAGGAATGATAATTTCTGGAGTTTTTACAGCTGTTTTGACACTTTTACAATACATCAGCGATCCATACAAATTGCAAATGATTGTGCAATGGACGATGGGAAATTTACATACAGCTTCTTGGGAAAAAGTAGAAATTGCTTTTTATCCGATTTTAATTGGTTTAACCATTATTATTTTATTCCGTTGGAAACTCAATTTATTGTCTTTGGGCGATGAAGAAGCGCTTGCAGTTGGCGTAAAACCAGGACTTTTGAAGGTTGTTTTGATAGGTGTTGCAACTTTAATTACAGCCGCTTGTGTTGCTGCAGTTGGTGTGATAAGTTTATTTGGATTAATTGTTCCACATATTAGTCGAATGTTTTTTGGACCAAATAACGAAAAAACGGTTTGGGCAAATATTAGTATTGGCGGAACTCTTCTTTTAGTAATCGATGATTTTTCGAGAACGGTAATGCCTTTTGAGATTCCGGTTGGTGTTTTTACAATGTTGATTGGTGCACCAATTTTTATTTATCTGATGAGAAAAAACGCAGCAAATTGGAACTAATGAAAGCAATAGTTAACATACAAAATTTATCGTTTACGTACGGAAAAGATAAAATTCTGAATGATGTAAATGTCAATTTTTCTGAAGCAAAATTATCTGTTGTGATGGGAAAAAACGGAAGTGGAAAATCAACTTTGTTTAACATCATTGCAGGTTTGGAGAAGAAATACGACGGAAATGTTTTCATTGGAAATGAAGAACGTAGAAAGATAAAAATTGGATCATCTTCGCTTCGTTTAGGTTTTATGACGCAGTTTCATCAAACTACTTTTCCGTTCAAAGTTTTTGATGTAGTGATGACTGGTCGCGCTTCTTTTTCGAGATTTTCTCCTAAAAATGAAGATTATCAAATTGTTGAAGAAATGTTGACGAAGTTTAATTTATGGCATTTAAAAGACAAAGCTTATACTTCGCTTTCTGGTGGAGAAAGACAATTGGTGTTGTTGTGTCGTGTTTTGGTTCAAAATCCAGATGTTTTGATGTTAGACGAACCAACGAATCACTTGGATTTACATTACCAAGTTTTGGTTTTAGAAACCTTACAAGAACTTGTCAAGCAAGGAAAAACAGTGCTTTGTGTGATGCATGATCCTAATTTGGCATTTATGTATGGTGATCAATTTTATATGATGAAAAATCATCAATTGGTTGATTTAGAAAATTATAATCAAGAAGAAATTAAAAATATTCTGCAAGAAACGTATCAATTGCCTTTATTGAATTTAACTCATCAAGGAAAACAATTGTTTGTGCCACAATTAAAATAAAAATTGAATGAAAAATATAAAAATTACACCTGTTGAAACTCATCAGGTCGAAGAAATATTGCCTTATGTGATCGAGTTTAGACGCGATTTATTTCCAACATTAGATCCAACAATTGTTCCAAAAGACTTGTTGAATTTTATGTCAAATTACATCGAAAGCCAAACAGGAATTTTTCTTCAGGCGCGTGATGAAAACAATAAAATTATTGGCGTTATCGGTATGATGCCTTTCGATTATCGTTTTCCTCATCTTTCTGTTGGTAAAGAAAAAACGGTTGAGGTTGCTCGTTTGTTTGTCGAACCAGCTTATCGTCGATTTGGTTTGGGAACGCAATTGTTTCAGGAATTGGAAAAACAAGCGCATCAAAAAAATATTCATCGTTTGTATTTGCACACGCATCCAAGTTTACCAGGAGCGTATGAGTTTTGGTTGAAACAAGGTTTTGATTTGATGATGTTTTGCGAAGAATCAAATTTTCCGACTTATCACATGCAAAAAGAGATTGGTACAATTGATTTAAAAAATAATATTTCTCAAAATGAAAACATCTTTCATGTATAAAATTATCACGTTCAGTTTTTTCATTTTTCTTGGAATAACAGCTACTGCACAAGAAGCAAAAATGATTTTTGGTAAAATTCTAAATCAAGAAGACCAACCAATTTCGAATGCAATTATTTCGATTGAAAATGACACGTACAACGTAGAAACTGCTGAAAATGGAGAGTTTAAATTCGAAAAAGAAGTTCAACTTCCGTTGACAATTTCGATTATGGCTGATGGTTTGAATTCAACAAATTTTGTGATTACAAAACAAAATTGGAACGAGCAAACAGGTCTTAAAATCTATTTATCAAAGGAATCGACACAATTAGGAGAAGTTTTAATTAGTTCGGATAAAAAGAATTCATATTATCAACATACGATCACTTTTGATGGAAAATTGAATGGAAATCTGAAAGATTTACCACAGACAATTAGTATTGCGAATCGCCAATTGATGGACGATAAACAAGCGTTCAAAGTTTCGGATATGGTGCATGATTTATCGGGTGTTAATCAAGCTTCATCTTACGACGATTATACGTTGAGAGGTTTTAGCAGTGGATATGGAAATAGTTTGCGTTTGGTGAATGGTTTGCGTTCTGGTTTTGGATATGGAACAAGTTATTTCAATTCGCCTTTGACGATTAATTTAGAAAGAATCGAGGTTTTGAAAGGTTCGGGAGGAACTTTATTTGGAGATATTGCACCAGGAGGAACAATTAATTTAGTGACTAAAAAACCATTGGAAGATTTTAAAGGAGCTCTTAGTTTTTCATCAGGAAGTTTTGAAACCTTGCGTACAACCTTGGATATTGGTGGACCATTGAGTAATAATTTATTCTATCGATTGAATGCAGGTTATCAAACAAGTAAAACATTCAGAAAAAATAACAATCAAAAAATAGTTTCAGTAGCACCATCTTTTACGTTTAAACCAAGAAAAGGAACACAAATCGATGTGGATTTAACGTACGATAATTTTGATGGCTATTTGGATCGTGGAATGGGTGTGAAACAAACAGATTTATATGCAATCAATCGTTCTTTTACATTGTCGCAACCATCGGATTTTTTTAAAACAGAAACATTTTCGTTTCGTACAAAATTGACACAAAATATTTTAGATAATTTATCATTAACGCTTAATTATTCAAAATCAATTTATAAAGAAAAATTAAACGAGCACAGAACGTTGAATAGCTTTGCAGATGCGCCTTACAACACAATTGTAAACATGCGTTTCTTGTCTCGTGAAGCGACTGATTATACAGATAATGCCGTTGCTTTTTTGAATTATAAATTGCAAAAAGGACAAGTAAAACAAAATATAATTTTTGGTGTTGATTATGCGCAATATAAGCCAGATGCGGACAATCAGCAGAAAGAAGCGAGAAGCAAAGAGGTGAATGGAGAAATTGTTCCGTTGACATTTGATTTGAATCATCCAATTTACGAATCGAAAGATTTATCTTCCTACAAATGGTTAAAACAAGCGTCTTTTCCATTTTTGAGTTCTTACAAAACAACAGGCGTTTATGTACAAGATCAGGTAAAGTTTAATCGATTAGAAATGTTATTTGGTTTGCGTTACGAGCATTATACATCAGAAAGTGCAGATCCAAAAACGCCTTATTCAGCAACTCAAGATACATGGTTGCCTCGTGTGGGATTGACATATAAAGTAACGCCAACAATAAATTATTTCGCTAATTATTCGCAAGGTTATGTGCCAATTGCTGCCGATTATGTAGCGAATTACAAAAATTATGGTGCTGATAAACCATTTAAATCAGAAAGAAGTTTCCAAGTAGAAACAGGATTGAAAACAGAATTTTTCAAGAAAAAATTACAAATAGATTTAGCACTTTATCAAATTCAACGCAATGATATGATGATGCCAACAGGACAATTGAGCGATGCTGGTTTCCCTGTTTATCGTCAATCGGGTAAAGTTTCTTCGAAAGGTTTGGAATTGGATTTACGAGGACAATTGCACCGTAATTTACAAATGAGTTTCAATTATACTTATACAGATACAGAGGTTAAAGCTTCTTCTGTTGCTTCGGAAGTTGGAATGCCTTTGGCGAACGCACCGAAAAATATGGCGAATGTATGGCTGAAATATTCGGTTTTACATGATACGTTCAAAGGTTTAGGATTTGGTCTTGGGGCTTCTTATGTAAGTGATCGACGTATGGAAAATTCTGTTGGGAAAGATGCACAAGGTAATGCTGAGTGGGGATTTTTGCCAGATTACACAGTGGTAAATGCTGCAATTTATTATGATTTGAACCCATTAAAAATTTCAGTTCAGTTCAATAATATTTTCGATAAATATTATTTCCAAGGAGGAATTGATTACACTCGAGTTTTTCCTGGATCTCCAAGTAATATGATGGCTACGTTAAGTTATTCATTCTAAAAAATAAAACAAACAAAACATAAAAATGATTTCAATTATACGCAAAATAAGCATTGTTACTGCCTTTTTATTCACGCTTACAACAAGTTTTGGACAACTAAGTCCTCCAGGTTTAGGGAAAGCTAAAACTGCTTCTTGGGCTGCTTTTGGTATGCAACATAAGTTAGATTCTACTGGAAATAAATATGCGGTTGCTTATGTTGGAATGGGACGAAAAAGTTCGCTAGATAATTATAATCCAGTTGATAAACCTGCAATTTTAGTCTTGAATTATGAGATTTACAATAAATTCAAACCAAATCAACAATATAGTTATGCGATAAGCTATCGTCGTCAAAATGAATTTGACTCCGAAGCGCCTTTTCACAAAGAAGGAATAGAGCAGGAGTTTAGAGTTTATGGGCGTTATGCGTATACTGCGAATTTAGGAAAGTTGAAATGGAAGAATACAATTAGACAAGAATTCAGAAAGTTTTTTGATGCTGATTTTAATGAAGTTGACGAAAATTTTCAGTTAAGAACACGTGTAAAATCGCAATTAACGTATCCAATTTCTGATAAGAATAAGCAATCTTTAGCGCTTAGTGCCGAAGGTTTGTTTGCGACGAGTTATATGAACGATGTGGAAAAACATTGGACAAAATATGCGTACAAAGAAACGCGTTTGGGACTTTATTATATGTTCCAAATTCCGAATTCTCCGTTGACGATGGATATTGGTTATGTTAACAACTTGATTAGGAATTATTCAGAAGCTAAATCGGGTGTGCATTATGTTGCAGTTGATTTGGTTTGGAAGCTTCCGTAGAAATTAAATAAGTGATTTCGGGTGGTAATGATTTATTTTAATAAATAATTAAAATATTGAAATTAAATACATTAATCATTTTAAAGTAAGATTAAATTTTATTCATCAAAGGTTTTAGAATAGTCAAAAAGAATAAAATTGTCACGTTTTTGAATATTTATCTGATTTTTTAAATAAGAAACGAACAAAGTAAAACGTCTAATTTTACATCATTAATGAAAAAGGTTTTCTCTATAGTATTTTTAATGTTATTTATTACGTTTGTAATAAGTATCTCGAAGTTTTCTCAAACGAGAAGTCTTGTCGAGTCGCATAGAGAACACACAGAACAAATAGATTGTGGAACAAAATTATCTACTCAATTTAATAATTTCAATCTATTATCAGTTGATGAAAATAAATCAGAATCAGAAATTTTTACATTCGATTGTGATTTGTTTGTTCGCTTTTTGGCTATTTATTTTCATCAAACCTTTTATCAAAAAATATCGGAAACAGTTGAAGTTAAGACTTTAAAAAGTTTACCGAAATACATCTTATTTCATTCGCTACAAATTGATTACAAATAATTAATTTTTATTAATCTACAATAGATTTCATTGTTTTTAACAAAGCAATGAAGGATTCTTATTGTCAAAATTCAACATATTCATACACAAATTGTTTACATCAATGTGTAGAATAAATATCTAATTTTTTAAAAAATAAAAAAATGCATTTAACACCACGCGAATTAGAAAAGCTAATGTTACATACTGCTGGAGAGCTTGCGTTGAAACGTAAAGCAAGAGGCGTAAAATTAAATTATCCAGAATCTATTGCGCTTATCAGCCACTTTATTTTGGAAGGTGCAAGAGATGGGAAACGAGTTGCAGAATTGATGCAAGAAGGTGCAAACATCTTAACAACTGACGATGTAATGCCAGGAGTTGCAGAAATGATACACGATGTACAAGTGGAGGCGACTTTTCCTGACGGAACAAAGTTGGTAACGGTTCATAATCCTATTCGTTAATTCTAAAAAATAAAAGAAAATGATACCAGGAGAAATTTTTGTAAAAGAAGGAACAATTGTTTGTAACGAAGGTAGAGATACGGTAAAAATTAATGTGATTAATACAGGAGATCGACCAATACAAGTTGGTTCTCATTTCCATTTTTTCGAAGTAAATAAAGCGATGCTTTTTGATCGTGAAGCTGCTTTCGGAAAACGATTAAACATTATTTCAAGTACAGCTATTCGTTTTGAGCCAGGAGAAGAAAAAGAAGTTGAATTAGTAGAAATCGCTGGTGACAAAAAAATGTACGGATTCAGCAATTTGGTTCAAGGTTCTATAGAATCAGACGAGCAAAAACAACAAGCATTAGAGAATATGAAATCTCACAATTTTAAAAGTCTTTAAAATGAGTTTAGAAGTAGACAGAAAACAATACGCCAATATTTTAGGCCCTACAACGGGAGATAAAGTACGTTTAGGAGATACAAATCTTATTATCGAAATTGAAAAAGATTTTGGACATTATGGTGA
>NZ_JAOCDJ010000050.1:0-12529 GCF_029840885.1 Empedobacter sp. GD03861 | reverse complement strand
GTTATTAGACGTGTTCTATCCAAATTTTACATTATAGCACTTTTATATAAAATAAAAATTCAAAAGGCTGTTTTTTCTCTATAATTTCTTTTGAAATTTTATAATTTTGTGACATTAATTATTAATTTTTTGGACATTTTTTTTTATTATAATTTTTTTTAAAAAAAATTATACATTTAACAATCAAATACTTAAAGACACAAATAAAGGGTTTAAAAAAAAGACTCGTGACACTGATAAGTAAATATTATAAATAGCGAGGTGTGACAATAGAAAATTATATATTAAAAAATGGACCAACTTTATCAGGAAAAATAATAGAGTTTTATAAAAATAGTGGTGCAAGTGATGAAGCTATTAGAAAACGGATATCTCGCCTAGGAAATACTATTTTAAAAATTAAAGGTTTCTTTAAGAACAACCAAACTTTTCTATATCATAAAGATCAATATAATAAAGACATATTTTATACATCTCTATTATTATCAATGAAAACGGATGCTAAAAAATATTATTCTATTATAATTGCTTTAGATTATCATAAAGGATATATGAAAAAAGATAATTTAGCTTCATATTCTTTTAGCCCTATTAAAAACCTAAAAACTCATAAATCCTTTTCAAACGTAATTAATGATTTAATAAAATTAAATATCATTTATGAAGAGGATGAATATTATACCTTATCTCCTCTTTTTTCAGAATCTTCATCAAATAATTTTAACTATTATAAAGCAATAGAATTAAGTGAAGATCTTTTAGCTAATCATTTCTTTAACTACACTAGGAGTATTGGACTTATTTCATATAATAAAGGCAAATTTCATTCTGAATTCTGCAAGTTTCAATTTGGTTTTACCGCTCCTAGCTATATTTCCGGAATATTAAAAAATGATAAAACTCTACAACCTGCTTTTATTTTAGCAGATTTTTTAATTGGAAGTAATAATAATGAATCTAGTATAGATTTTTTTATTCAAAAAATAAAAATAATAAAATCTCAAACTAAAAATAATTTTATTCCTTTCTTAATTACTAACGTAGTAACTACAGAAGCTTTAAAAAAGTTAAAAGAAAATGGAATTATAATAGGTTTTGTAGATAAAATTTTTGGGAACGAATACACAACACTTCTAGAATCATTAATAAGTATTGTTACAAATGCTGGAGCAGTTTTAAAATCACATCCTGAAGCTTATTTAGATTTATTAAACCAATTAAATAAACTTACTGAAGGTAAAACTAATAATCTAAGAGGCGATTTGTTTGAGTTAGCTGTAGGCTACTACTATAGTAATTATTGTCAAAGTCTAACTATAGGTAAAAAAGCAAATTACAATGGAAATTTTAAAGACATTGATGTTTATGCAGTCTTTCAAGAAAAATTAATTATTTGCGAATGTAAAGCTTATAAAGCTAAAATAGATTTAAAAAAAATAGAAGATTGGATAAGTAATAAAATCCCTTTTATATATAAATCTATTAAACAAAATGATAATGATAAAACTGTTATTTTTGAATTTTGGTCTACTTCTGGCTTTACTGATGAAGCTATAAAACTTCTTGAAGAGAAAAAAAAATCTATTAAGAAATATGAAATTAATTTTTATTCTGAAAAAGATATTCTTAAAAAAGCAGAGGCTTCTAAAACAAAAAAAATTACTGAGATTATGAAAGAATACTTTGTAAATCAGAATGTATAATATCTAAAATTATAATGTTTGATCATGGGTAGTGGAATTTCGCAAATCAATTATTTTTCTTTCTTTTTTACACATAAAATCTCGTTTTTCTTTCAAACTGCGAAATTCCACTACCCAAACTATTTTTATCATATATTTGTATGTACATATATACGATAAAATGAAAGAAAAAACTGATAAAGAACCTACTACAAGGTACATTATGAATTTACCCACAGATATTTATGAGTTTTTAAGATTAAAGGCTTTTCAAGAAAATACAGATATTAAAACTTTGATTGTAGAAGCTTTAAAAAAAGAATATATAAGTAAAAAAAAGAATCAATAAAATATATTGATTCTTTTTTTTACGAAATTCTACTACCCAAATTAACTCATTTTTCTTTGTTTAAGGAACAACTTGGCATCACGTAAAATAACATCTTGAACATCTCTTTTAACTTTGTTATAAGCATTTTTTATATCTCTTTCACTTGTACTTGAAAAACTTAAAATTTCCTCTTTTTTGAAACTCTTATCCATTGGAATTTGAGAAAGACCTTGTTTTATTTCCCCCTCACTTAAAATAGTATAAAAAGAACCTGTTTCTAATTGAGTGACATGTTGAACTTTTACTACATCTGTTTCTCTTGTGCTTATAGTTTTTCCTTTTTGAAAGTCAAGTATTTTAGTTTCTTTATTTATTGAAACTACTCGTTTTTCTTCTTTTCCGAAAATTTCAGATACCCTTTTAGCTGTTGTTGGGTTTGGAGTTCTTCCGTAAAATTGGTTTCCTAAATTTGCTAAAATAGTTTCTGTTTTATCGTTTCCGTAACGATCGTTTAACTGCGCAATATCTTGACAAGCTAAAATAGTAGCAACTTTATTACTTCGAGCTGTTGCAGGAAGTTGCTCTATATTTGGAATATATATTGTAGGAAATTCATCGATCATAAATATAGATTTCTCTTTTCCTTGCCTATTTAATTGCCTTGCCACACTCGTTAATATAACACCCAATAAAGGAGCGTAAGTTTCAGATAATGCAGGATTATTACCCAAACATAATATACCTTTTTTATCACTATCATTTAATCTCAAATCAACCTCATTACCACTTAATAAATAATACACTTCATCAGATAGTATTTTTCCTAACTCTATTTGAAGCGATGAAATTTGTCCTGATAATTGATTTTCTGCTCCACTTTCAAAAGCTGTCATAATAGGGGCTATCATATCTGCACATCTTGGAACACTTGAAAGCTCTGTCAAAACAGTTTCATAGTCCGATACGGCTATAGAAATAGCGTGAGGAATTGTACAATACGATGGGTGTTTTTCTCTTAGATACCAAAAAATTGAAGTTAAAAACGCTACAGCATTATCAAAGAAAAATTCTTTTTTACCAATCATTGACGTATTAAGATTAATCAATAACGAATAAGCAAATTCTCTTGCGTAAGCTTCTTTTGTCATTAATTCAGGAGCAATAGGATTTATTCTATTTGATTTAGTTAAATCATCAAAATTCAAATAATATCTATTTATATCACTATTTTGATAAGCACTTTCAACATATTGAGCTAACTCAGGAAATTTAAAATCATAAACCACACCTGTATATCCTTTTTTTCCTGCTTCTTTTATCAATGGTTCAATCAATGATTTTGATTTTCCTGATCCTGCCCCTCCAGATATAAAAATTCCGGCGAATGGATTTTCTATTTTAGTTTTACCATTTATTATGAATTTCAATTCATCTTCATTTTGATATTGAGGAATTACGCTTTTAGCCAAGTAACCTCCTTTAATTAATAAAGATTTTAAAAACAATTCATAAATAGCCCACCCCACAGCTAAAAACAATAGTAAACCAAAAACTTTAGTTGATTTAAAAAACATAGGAAGAACCATAAAAGCGAGAAAAATTCCCAAAATTATTAATATTGGTTTTTTACAACCTCCTGCTTTATGGTGTTTAATTTCAATTTTTTTCATATTGTAAATTTTAATTTAAAGTAATTTATCGGCTTAAACCTTTGTTATTAAACATTCTTCCCGCTTCTAAAGAAGTTTTCAATTCTCTATTTTTTATTATCTCCGCAAAACGTGAATATTGAGGCTTATTCTGTAGCTCTTTCGCTTTTTGTAAATCAGCAGAGTTTTGTTTTATATTTTTTCTAACCATATCAGTAAAAACCCTGTCTTTGCCTTTAACACTATCTAATTTAAAACCTCGTTGGTTTTTAAAAGTTATGTTATAATTACGAAGAGCATTACTTCTATGAGAAACTTTCATTTGTATACCCCTTTTACTTAATCTCTCTTGTAAATCTTTCATTGATTTACTATTCCTACTCTCATCTAAAATAATGCGTGTAGTGTGCCAAAAATACTCATTTGCTACTGCCATAAATTTGAATTTAGTTAATTAATAAAAATCGTTTAGATAAGATGAAAACATTTTATAATTATCTTCTTAAACCTCTGTTTCTCTTCTGCTCTTGATTTTGGTCTTTAGATTTTTCTTTCTCTCTCTCTTTTATTCGTTCTAAAATTCTTTGCTGTTGTTCTGTCAAATTTTGATTTTGATCGTTTGATAATGATTGTTTTTTTTCCATTTCGTATGTGTTTTTTAAAATTGCTTTTTGTTGTTCTTTCCTTAGTTCAATTTCTCTAATACTTTCGTAATGATTTAACACTTCATATTTTGGAAGTGATGGTGGTTTTGCCTGCATTTGTTTTCGTTTCAGCTCCTCATTTTGTTGAATTATTTCAGATTTATTAAATGATAACAAAGGAACTTTTTTAGGTTCTTGGCTCTTTAGTTCCTTATATTCTTTTAGCTCCAAAACAAATTTTTGCTGCTTAACTTCCAAATCTTCGAAAGATTTTATTTGAATTTTATTTATTTGTTTTTCCTGTTCTGTTTTAGGTTCTTGGCTCTTTAGCTCTTCAATTTTTGATTTTGTATCTATCCCTCTACTTTGTTGGATTACTTTATTTATACTTTCTTCAGTTTGATAAAAAGCTCCTTTTTCTTTATAAATGGTTTCTGCTATTTGATTATTCTTTTTCTCAGTTTGATTATATTCTAAATTTGATTTTAATTGTTTCTCTATTACAGAAGCTTTAAAACCTATATTAATTCCTTTTATAGATGTTTTTTGATAATTAAAAGAACCGCCTGCAAGACCTTTTGAATTAACTTTAAATTCATAATTAATGTTAGATTTTTTTAATTCGGCTTTAAGCTCCTCAGGGTTTGAAACTCTTTTTTGCTGTAAAGCTTCATTTATTTTATCCTGGATAAATTCTTTTTTATTTCCTAAACTTTTGGCTTTATCCTTTGGTTCTTTTATAATGTCTTTTTCAGATCTAACAGTTTTTATTACTCTTTCGTAATTCTTTTCATTGTCTTTATGTACAAACCTCCTTTTTTCAGCTAAAGAATTATCCAATCCTAATTTTTTTTCTGCTTTATCAATTGCAACCTCTAAACGATATTTTGTATAACTATCAGATAATGCCTTTCCGTCTAATCCTACTCTATTTACAATTACATGATAATGGGGATGTGCTTTATCGTTATGTTTTACAATTATATATTGATGATTATCATCTTTAATACCCATATCTCTCATTGTGCTTTTTACAGCTTCAATTCTAACTTTTTCAGGAGTTTTATCTTTTTCATCAAAACTAATAGAATAGTGCATAACAGGTTTTTTAACCTTTGAATTACCTTTTGCAATCTCTGTCATTTCCCTGCCTATATCTTTGTAATTATCAGAATAAATGTTATTTTTTTCAATAATTTCGGGTTGCTTAGTTTTTTCTTCACCTGCATACTTGCCCTGTGCAAGAACATACTCGCTTATTCCTGCAAAACTACTTCCCGAATCATGTATGTTTGCGATTGCCATTTGAAATATTATCTTTTATAATGCTTTTTTAAATCTTGAATTAAAGAATTAAAAACTTCCTCTAATTTCATTGGTTGATTTTTTGTAGAATGCCATAGTTTAATCATCTGATTAAAATTTATTGCTATTCCGTTTAGCATTCTTCTTTCTTCTTGAGTAATAGAAATCACTTCTCCATTTAGTAAAATTCTTCTTGAAAATTCTGAAACACTTAACCCAGCTCTTTTAGCTCTTTTTTGTATTTCTTCTTTTTCTGATTCAGAAATTCTAATTTCAAAACGTATCCTTTTTTTTTCTTTTTCCTGTTCGTTTTCTCCTGCCATTTTTAAAAATTTTAATTCATCTTTTCTAAACGTTTTTAAATAGATTTTAGGCTTGCCGTTAAAAAATCTTAGCCCCCTGCAAGGGCAAGTATTGGGATTTGTAAGTAATGAAGCGTAGCTGAATGTACGGACATTTCCCACTGCTTGCTCCTTACTTTTACGCTAATATAACACTTTTTATGTAACTGCAAAATAATGAAGTTATTAGATGGGATGCACTACCTTTAATATTGATTACGGAAAAGAAAAAAACAAAAAAAAGAAAGCCATTTTTTAAACGAAAGAAGATCAAAAAGTATATAAAAATTAAAACGGCTTTATGCTTTTTTTTAATCTTATGTAATTTTATTTTACTTCAATTTTTGTTATTTTTTTATGCCATCGGTTTATATTTTTTCTAAAAATCTTAAAAAGATCAGCTAAGAACTTTTATAAAAAATTATTTGTAAAGGGTAAATAAATGGAATAAAAAATCTCCACTTTTCAAGTCGTATTTTTTACTCAACCCTTGACAAAAAATTTTATTCTAATTGGAAAGCTTGCTTTCTTTTTTTCGTTTTTCTTTTGAAAAAAATTTAAACCTATCTTTGTGTAAATTTTCATTTTGGAAATTTTAATTTAAAGTAGGGAGCTGTCAATTAATTTTGATGGCTCTTTTTACTCCAAAAAAAACCCTACAAAATGCAGGGTTTAATTTTAATACTTTAAAGGATTCTTTATTTTACCCTCTACGCTTTCAGATTTGATGTTATTTCCATCTTTATCCTCTAAGACAATAGAAACATTATTGTAATCTTTTGGAGCGTATTTAAAGGCTAATTCTTGCGTTATTTTATTTATTAAGCTATCAAACTGAAATTGATTAATAGATTCTCTAAAATATGCCTGATAAAACATATCTTTTCCAATTGGCAAATTTTCCTCAACCGATCGACCTCTATAAAAAATAACTCTTTGAGGAAATCCGTTTTTTTCATCTTTGTAGATATATTTAATTACTAATTGACCAACTGGGGAACTTCCTACTTTATATTCATAGATTTTTTTAAAATCAGGATGAGCAAAATATTGAGTTAATTCTACATCATCAAAAGAAGCGTAAGTATAAAATCCATTCTCAATATATTGTTGCTGTTTTGAATGATCGTTTAAAATAAATTCAAATTTACTTTGACTATCAGGCTTTGAATATTCATCTACTCGTTGTTTTTTAAAATAATTTAATCCGACTAATAATCCAAATACAGCTAAAATACAGATAGCTACAATCTTTTTTGTACTCATAATTTATTTTTTTAAATAGTTAGGAAAATCATTTATATGCTGTTCGAAATTGTAAAACATATTTTTACCATTGTCAAACCTCCAATCTCTACGGAAAATAATTTCTTTTTTATCTGCAGTAGGTAATACCAATTTAAATATATTTTCTAATTCAGTATTGAAATTTTCATCAGTTGGAGAAATAGAAAATGTATAAATTCTATTAGATTCAATTTGATTTAAAATGTAAAATTCTTGCTTCTCTCCTCTTGAATAAAGGACTTGAGAGCCTTTAAGTAATTTTGCAGTTTTCGAAGTTTTTGCAAATGTTACTACGCTCAAATTTTCTTTTTTATTCCAATTCTCATTAAAATAATTTTTAATATCACTTTTTGAAAAATTATGTTCCTGTAATAATTTTTCCCCTCTAAAAGATAATGAATCTTCTCTAATTGTTTCGCTGATCCCTTTTCCTTTTAACTCAGATAAACTTTTATCTAATAATTTTTCTGTAATCGCATTATTTGTAATGCTACAAGAAAACAACGCAAGCAAAGAACTTGCTAAAATGATTTTTTTCATAATGTTATTTTTAATTTAAAAGTATATGCAAATATATACATATATCCGTATATACAAAATAAAAACTATAAATTTTATAATAATTTAAAAATCAATAACTTAGAAAATAAATCCGCGCGCCCCCTGTGCACATAAAAAAGTCACGTCAATTTGTTTTGTTTTTCTATTCCAATGAAAACAGAGAGTTTCAAGACAGCTCCCAAAAGTCAATTTTTCTATGAAAAATTGACTTCCTTATAAACTTTTATACACGATGTTTTTGTATTAATTAAACATAACTTATATACATAACTTATCGAACAAAAGTCAAAAACGGATAAGTATATATATATCATATATATTATAAGGCTTTTGAAAATCTTAACTATGACTTTTTGAATGGGTCACTATGACTTTTTGAATGCTTGCAAAAGCTATAACTATGACTTTTTGAATGGTTATTATGACTTTTATTTTTTTTAAGTCATAATTAAAATATATATTTGTTTTAATAAACACTTAATCAATGAAATCTATTAATAATAAAGAGATACTTCAATCTTATATTTTGACTACAGCTAAATACGATTATACTGTATATGAAAAGAGAATTTTATATAGGATAATTGAAGTTTTACAAGAGTTAATAATACAAAAAACTTTAAATAAAAAATACGATCTAAATATAACAGATAAAAAAGATTTTGATTTTAGTATTCCTCTATCTTCTTTTTTAAAAGATGAATATGATGAAAACTATACACGTGCAAAACAGGCATTGGAAAGTTTAAACAATAAAATTATTAAATATGAAGACGAAGATACATGGGCTATTATTAATTTAATAGAACGACCAGAAATTGTAAAAAGACATAATAATTCTATTGCCAAATTTCGTTTACACCCTCATATTGCAGAATGTTTTTTAGATTTTTCAAAAGGTTATAAAAAATACGAACTAAAAGTAGCTATGCAGTTTGAAAGTGTATTTTCTATGCGTTTTTATGAGTTATTTTCTAATCAAAAAAAACCTATTAATTTTTCTATTGATAGACTAAAAGAAATGTTCCAAGTAACAGATAAGTATAAATTAACTGCAGATTTTATAAAAAGGGTTATAGATCCTGCGAAAAAAGAACTTGACAAATGTTCTCCATATACATTCCATTACGAACAAATAAAAACAGGTCGTAAGATTACAGGCATTCGTTTTATACCTATTCATCAACCTCAATTCGACGACCCTGAATTGAAGAAAAAACATCTAAATAAACAAATGTCAAATCGTTGGTTTATCCCTAAGAATATAGAAGATTATTTAATCTATAATTTTAATTTCACAGATAAAGAATTAAATAATAATCTTAATTTATTTGAGGTTTTATATAATAATTTAACGGAAGAATCTTTATTAGATTTCTTAGTTGAGCTAAGAGAACCATCTTCTTACGCAGATAATCAAAAAGCATTTATAATTGGAGCACTTAAAAAGAAAATGGAGCAAATTGTTGAGGAAAAATATTTAAAAAAATAGATTCTATTTTTGACAAACTTTTGACAAATTTTTGACAAATAAAAAAAATGAAACAATACGACTTAAAAGACTTAGCTAATGAATTAAATATTAGCGAAAGAACCGCAAGGAGATACATAGATGAGCTAATTAACGAAGTTCAAAGCGTTAGAGAAAATAAATACAAATTCTCTTATTTAATTTTTAATTCTATTGTAAATTCAAGACAAACTTTTGACACAGAATTGACAGAAAATGACAAAGGTGTGACAGAATATTTTACAGATGAAGAGTATCAAGAATTTCAAAAAAGACTTATTGAATACCCTATTTTAAAAGAACAAATAGAGAACTCAAAAGAATACCTTAGTACAATTGAGAATCAAATGGAGTACTTTAAAAACGCTTACAATAAACAATTAGATATGCACGAAAATTTAATCCAAAGCGTGAAAAATTTTTCGGACAATTTAACCCAGCGAAACTTTATTGAAGCGAAAGAAAAAGGATTAGACCGATGAAAAGAAAATTAATAGATTTAGACTTAGAAACGGAAAGACGTTTGTCGATCCTTGCAAGCTCAAACGGAATGAGCTTAAAAAAATATATAGAATATATACTTTTTCAGCACGGAAACGACCATATAATTAAAATTGAAAAAGAAGAAAAAAATAAAAAAGCTGCAGTAAAAAATCAGCTCTCTATTTTAGATGAAACTTCTAATAAAAAGGATATAATTTAAGCCAAATATCAAGATTTTTATTTATTGTGTTTATGGCGTTTTTGTATTATTTAAAAGGTAATAAATTTTTAAAATTGTTATTATGACTACTAAAAGAAGTAAAGAACTTAATGTTCACCCATCAGACATATTGAAAGATCTATTAGAAAATGAAAAACTTTCTATTAGCAACTTTTCTAAGTTATTAAATATTTCTCGAGTTACTATGTATAAAGTAATTAATAAGAGAGGTAGTATTACACCAAATTTAGCTATTAGAATAGCTTATGTCTTTGGTGGAAATCCTGATTTTTGGCTAAGATTACAACGTAAATATGATTTAATAAATGCAGAAAAGGGGCGTTAGATTTATAATTGACCGTTTTGGATATGCTTATTCAACGATAAAATGCGGTTTTCAAAGCGTTTTCAAACTCAATTTTACTTATCCAAAACGGCACTCGTTCAAAAACAATTCTTTAGCCTAAAAAATTTAGGTGTATAATATCAATTATGTTTAATAGGTGATTTTTTAAAGCAATTTTCGAGAGCTTTAAAAATAAGTATATTTGGAATGTTAAATTTAAAATCAAAAATGAATAAATTAATTCTTTCATATTTTTTTAATTTCTATAAAGGCTATACTGAAAATAGTTCTTCCAATTTTGAGTACAGGTTTTATTCTATAGCTTCTGTTTTTGTTCTATCTTTCACAATGTTTTCTTCTTTTGTTAGTATAGTTTTAATTTTTAATCTCTTTATAAATTCAATAATTCCTGTGAATAAATACTATCTGTATGTATACTTAATTGTTTTCATATTATTCACATACTATTATATTTTTATTATTAATAAAGTTTCTAATAAGATGTGTATTCCTGAAAGTTATGGAATTAAAATATCAAGAAAAAGTAAGTTTTTTTCATATTCATTTCTAGTAATAAACTTTTTGACAACTGTTCTAATTGCTAAATATATAAAGTAAAGTATCCAATGAAACCTATTTAAATTAGTTCAAATTATTATATTTCGTGTATAATTATAAAACTAAGCTTTCTAAAATGAATAAATTATTCTTATCATCTTCTTTTGTGATGTAGCAAAATATCTAATTAATTTTTGTTTTAGAATAATGATTATGTTTAATAGATGTTTTAAAAATAGTATTAAATACTTTTAATAATAAATAATAAATTTGAATAATGAAAGAAGCTTATAGTTACTTAGCTAAACTTACTGAAATAGAGCAAAAAAATAGTCCGAAGTCTTTTTTTTATGAAGGTGATTATTCTTTATTAGAAAAAGGTAGACGAGTTTCTGTGGTAGGTTCTAGAAAAATTTCAGAATTAGGAATAAGAAGAGCTGAAAAAATCACAAAGTTCCTAGTAGAATCAGGCATTACTGTAGTTAGTGGTTTAGCCGAAGGAGTAGATACTATTGCACATAAAACAGCAATAATAGAAAAAGGGAACACTATCGCTGTTATAGGAACTCCTTTAAATAAATATTATCCTAAAGAGAATCAAAAATTACAAGATTATATTTCTAAAAATCAACTATTAATCTCTCAGTTTCCTGATGGATATCCAATTACAGGCAAGAATTTTCCTATTAGAAATAGATTAATGGCTCTTATAAGTGATGCAACAATTATTATTGAAGCAAGCGAAAAAAGTGGTACTAAACATCAAGGATGGGAAGCTTTACGATTAGGTAGAACAGTTTTTATAATGGAAAATATTATTAAAGATGATTCAATAACTTGGGCAAAAGAAATGCTTAATTATGGTGCTGAAGTTTTGACAAATAAAAATTATAAAGACTTAATTTTTGATCTTCCATTTCTAACAACTAAAGAGGTGTATGAGTTTTAAATTTATGACTTTATTAAAATATTCTTCTAAAGGAAATTCTGAAAATGCAAAAAAATCAAAAGTATTAGTAGGTCTTTGTAAAAATGGGAATATATCATTTGCAGAAAATGTTTCTTCAAAAATAAAAGAATTAAATGCTGAAAATTATTTTGACGACTCTGTTTTAATTCCTATTCCAAGAAGTTCTCCATTAGTACCAGGAGCAGTATTTCCTTCAAAAATTCTTTCTGACAATTTAGTTAAAAATGGATTAGGAAACTCTGTCTACCCCATATTAAACAGAGTTAAATCTATAACTAAATCAAGTAACAATTATTCTGCAGAGACACGTCCTACCATTCCTACTCATTTAGACAGTTTATCGGTAGACCCTATAATAATATTAGAATCCACATTAATATTAATAGATGATGTTTTTACCTTAGGTAGAACTGCAATGGCTTCAGCAATTAAATTAAAAGAAAATTTTCCTAATAAAGATATAAAAATTTTTTGCCCATTTAGAACTAGAAGTTTTTTAGATGATAACATTTTAGTTTCTTTAGAAATGGGAGAAATGACTCTTTCTATAGATGGAAATGGAGTTAAATTACCTAATTAGGAATATAGAGATGAAGTTTGAAACAAATAATAATTGTATTCTTAATTTATATATTGAAAAAC